>JAVYRZ010000026.1 GCA_038729465.1 Thermoplasmata archaeon | reverse complement strand
GAGTCTCATCAATGGAGAGATACCAAAAATGTGAGAAGAATTGCGAGGCGATTGGCATGAAAACAGAAAGTTATCTAGGTAAGATCTGGACAATTATGGAAATAGAGCTAAGAAGGATCAGGCATGACTACACGGACCTTATCACACGTTCGATACAGCCAATATTATGGCTTGTTGTGTTCGGGTCAGTGTTTGAAAAATTCAGGATTTTACCAACCGGCTCTTACAGTTACATGCAGTTTATAGCGCCAGGAATACTTGGACAAAGCGTCCTTTTCATATCCATCTTTTTTGGGTTGAGTCTAGTATGGGACAGAGAATCTGGGCTTTTATCTAAACTAATGGTTTCTCCAGCACCGGCTTTTACAATAGCATTGGGGAAGGCTCTGGCGGCAGGTGTCAGAGGTCTTACGCAGGCAGTTGTGATCCTTGTAATAGTATTTGCAATCGGCATACCGCTAACTACCAATCCTATTTACATCCTCGGCATCATACCCGTAGTGATATTGCTTGCAGGATCTTTTGCAAGTTTGTCTATGATCATAGCTTCAATTGTAAAAAGCAGGGAAAGATTCATGGGTATCGGGCAACTTCTGACCATGCCTCTCTTCTTTACAAGCAATGCTCTCTATCCTATTAGCGTAATGCCAGTCTGGCTTCAGGTGATTGCATATGTAAATCCATTATCTTACGGTATAGATGCTTTGAGATCACTGTTATTGACCGGAAATATGAACGGCATATGGCTCAATTTTCTGGTGCTCATAGCAACATTGCTTATATTGAGCTTTATTGCGGGAAAGGTGCTGAAAGGCATCATGGAATAGCCCTATTTATTGTGCACATATTCAGCTATTCTAATCTGTATGCGAAAACATTGGATTACTTGTAGCTCTATCTATTGCTCGCTTATATCCAATGAATCCAAGGACTATTACAACTATGATTACCAAAAAGAATCCTATGTTTAAATCATCAAGATTGTGAACTTTTATACCTGTTACTATCCCGTAGTTTAATATTGATGGAAATGCCACTATAAATGCACCAGCTACTATAAACGCAATACCTCCATATTCCAGCACGAAAGTGGATATGCTCTTTCCCACAAATGCTATTCCCTCTTTTGTAAGTTTTTTAATGCTACTTAGCCATTTCCCAAACAATGTTCCAAACATGATCTGCATGGTCATTGTTCCAAGCCCGAACAGCAATCCTGGTAAAAATCCCAGATATATTGAAGGCATAGAAGGTGCAAGTACAGTATATATAATTAAGGCAAACGCACCAAACCCGAACCCAGCTATAAAACCATGTGCAAGTGCCAATTTTACAGGCACAGGTTTTAAATCAACACAATCATCAGCAACACAAGCAGGATTTATCCTATGTTCCAGCTCTCCCTTCTGCACTTCACTACCTTTCTTGTGTATTCCAGTCAAAACTCCTAATTTTTCTTCGAGATAGTGCCAGTGCAGATATTTTCCTTTTTTGGCTATGTATATGCCTGCAAGTGCCATCGCCAAGCCTACAAGGACATAGGTTATTCCAAAAACAAGACTGCTCATAAATATAGCTGCCAATGCCAGATAGCTTAACTCTGATAAAATGGCTCTCTGTACTGTAAATCCAGTAGAAAACATTAACCCAGACTTGGCACCACCTTTGGTACTGTAAGATCCTACAGAATATGAAAAGGTAATAGGCCAGGTATGTTCATCAGGTGTTATCCCATGAACGATCCCCAGCAGATATGAAATGATCAGAGCACTGATAAAGTCTACGTTTTGAGGATTCCATAGATTAATTACAACCATATTAATTCCCCTATTCTATATTTTCAATAATATTATGGCCATGAGGGCATTTGGTTGGATTTCCTAGCTTTACAAGAATCATCTTTGCAGTGTCAGTATCAATCATATAATCAAAGTTGCTGATCTTTTCACAAGCTTCAGATACAGATACTCCACAATCTACAAAGAATGTTTCCAAAACACGATGACATAATATAATGTCAGTATAGGTTTTTTTGCCTAATTTTGTGAGCATTATCATACCTTTCTTCCTTATTATCATCTTCTTTTCTTCTAGTCTGTACAGTAATTCTTCAACAGTGGGAGGCTTCACTTTCATTGATTTAGCTAAATCTAAAACTCGAATGGGAAATTCTCCGGTTGAACCTTTTTCTATTAGAATTATACAATCTCTTTCTTTTTTGGTCAAGTTATAATTAGTATTATTAGACATAAATTAGCATTATACTAATCAAGTATTTAAACATTCCAGTCAGCAATTTTCAAGATGATAAATGAGACGAGAAATGTTTAATGAGTGAATAATACATGTTGAAAAGCCAAAAACAGAAAGATTAATAATACTATTTAAAATATCAAATAATAAGATATTTCACATAATGTGAAATTTGGAAGAGAGGCTGAAAAAATGAAATATTGTATAAAATGTGGAGCTCAGCTGCCTGATGAAGCATTGTTCTGTAATGTTTGCGGCGCTCCTCAACCGAGTTTGAAACAGAATAATGTGCAGAAAGTAGCAATGACAAATGAAACAGAAAAATCTAAAATACTTACTGATATGAAATGCCCAAATTGTGGAGCAGCATTAAATCCGATGCAAGGAGAGGCTATGGTGGTATGCCAATACTGTGGTACTTCAATCTCGCTCAGTTCAGAAGGGTGGACTAATGTACAAAAACATTATATTCTTGACATAAAAGTAGCGTTACAGGATCAGGCATTATCCATAGCAAGAAGTTTTTTGGATAAAAGCATATTTCACAAGCATTTATTTGAGAAAAGTACTGTACAAAAAGCTACATTATCCTATGTTCCTTACTGGATCATAGATGCAGGATACACTTCTCAATATCAATACCAAAAACAAGTTTCTGTGCAGTATGGCAGATACAATTCATTTCAAACGATAAATGAGAGTGGTACAGATACTGGTACGATCAGGTATCCCATAGTCGCGGTAGAGAATTTAAACGCCTATCAACCACCAGATTACATTTTTAATCTAATTGCAAAAAGAGAAATCGCTTCAAAAGATATGTCCAACTCTGTAAAATTGTTGAATGGTAACATTAGCGAAGAAAAAGCGAAAGTTGAAGGAAAAATCAGAATTCAGGAATGGGAAATGAGAAAATTGAAGAAAAAATATCATACACTGCAGTCTACTCAGACAAATATAGATATTGCGGATGTTTATCTGGTTCATATACCAGTATGGAACATAGAGTTCCAGCATAAAGATCAAAAAATGGTTTTGCTAATAGATGGGCATAATGCTCTGGTAATGGAGGAACTAAAAGACAGCGAAGAGTAAATACCATAAAAAACAAATAGCAATTTAGAGATATAAAATATGCTCCGGCCGGGATTTGAACCCGAGTCGTCGGCTTTCTTCGCTTTCTTTTAAAACTCGAAAGGCCGATATGCTTGACCGGACTACACCACCGGAGCTAAATAAATATTAAAAAATGAGAAGTCAATACATTATATTATATTTACGCTTTTAAAATAGGCTACCCAACAGGCCACCATACTTTCATAAGCTCTACAATAATTGCTGCAACTATGCCTAATACAATAATCATTTTTGGATCTATCTTCGGGCCCTTTGATTTCTCTTCTTCAAAGTAACGTATTAAACCTGCAGCCGATTGGAAACCAGAGCCTTTGCTTTCCTGAGTCATATATTATCATATAACCAAATTTAATATATAATATTTTCTTTTTGGGGCTTTGTCAGATCATCGTTGATAAGATCTGGCTTGCTATCATCTGTTTCACATCTTTTGATTGTTTCATCGCTTCACTTGATTGCCCTTTCTCCATTTCATGGAAAGATCGTGTCAGCCTTGTCCGACCCCGTCTTGCTATGTTTATTGCTGCATTTACGTCTCTGTCAATTATCAAGCTACATTCTTCACAGATCATAGTTATGCAATGCTCTTTTCGAGTCAGTGGCTCACATATCGAACAGTCTCTGGTTGTGGTTCTTTCCTTAATAATCTATCATTGGTCCATTCTCTCTTTTATTTATTATGATTATACTGAACGTTTTTATATGGATCATTTAATTTGAATTTTTTTCGAAATATATGAGCTGTGTTAATTGACAATTTTTTCAAAGGAGAATTGACAAATCCTTTTTGGGGACGTTGTCAAATTATGAGAAAATTTAAATATTGCAATTATATATTAATTTATAGATGTTTAAGAATAGTTCTGATAAAAAGTTGGGGTTCTGGAGTATATTTTTTATATCTATAGGTGCTACTATTGGAAGTGGCTGGATTTATCTGTTATCTTTATTGGCGTCAAATGGGGGGCCATCCTCAATTTATACATGGCTATTTGCAGGAGTGATGATATTAATTATTGCGGTTACATACGCGGAAATAGGTGCAGAACTTCCCCAAAAAAGTGCTTTTGTGAGGTATCCTACTTTTGCATATGGAAATTTTCTAGGATATCTGTTTGGAGCATCATATCTTATTGCAGTTGCAATGACCCCTATGATAGAAGCGAGAGCTATAGTTATATTGTTATCGGTTTATTTTCCTGGATTAATAATTAGTGCAACGACACTTGAACTCTCAGTCTTTGGAACTCTAATTGCGGCATTGATAATACTCTTATTTTTTGCCATAAATTATTTTAATATCAGTTTAACACTGATATTAAATAATATTTTTACAGTTTTAAAGGTATTATTGTTGATTATTCTGATAATAATACTGTTGCTATTTGCATTTCATCCGTCTAATTTTATCTCTTATGGAGGATTCTTCCCAAATGGTGTTAGTAGCTTCATATCACTTTCGTCTTTAAGTACGGTATTTTTTGCGTTAATGGGATTTGAAGCAATCTTGTTTTTTTCTGAAGAAATAAAAGATCCACAAAAAAACATACCAAGGGCTATAATTTATTCAATATTTTCTGTAATACTCATCTATTTTGTTTTACAGATAGCTTTCATTGGAGCTATTAACTGGGCTGCATTTAATATAAATTCTAGTTTCTATATCTCTCACAATAACTATTCTGGATTATGGTCTGCTCTTCAGTTTTCCAGTTCCGGTGCTAATCCTCTAAGAATATTATTTTCTAATAGCATTCCGGCAGTAAATGTCATCTTATTGTTCCTATTGATACTCACAATAATCGCACCATTTATAACAGGGCTGATATTTAATCTTGTAAGTAGCAGGGCGCTATATGGTATGGCATATGAAAATTATTTTCCATATCCATTTTTAAAAGTCAGCAAAAAATATAATACTCCTATCATCAGTCTTGTTACAATGTCATTAATTTCCATAATTCTACTGGTTCTACAATTTTCATTTTACAAGATTTTGGCACTTTTTACAGGTTTTGTATTATTGATATTCTTAACCAGCGGACCTGTATTATATACATTAAGAACCAAGGCAAAAAAGTTATACAGACCTTTTAAAATTCCATTTGCCAGCGTGATAGCCCCACTTTCTTTTATTATTGTTACAGTTCTGCTATTTTCTGTTGGATTTACAGATATGAGAACGGTAATATATATTATGTTTGTTATTATGATGCTTTCTCCGCTGTTCCTTAAAGCATTGAATAAAATACATTATTTAACCAATTTTTTAATTGTAGCTTTGTTTATATTCTACGCTTATATTTCTATTGCTAATATGATATCTTTCTACCTATCTTATGCACTATTGGTCATATTCATGGTTGCATCATATTTATTTGCTTACAATATGGTAAAAGGTACATATAAAGTGCATTTAAAAGCCGGATACTGGATCATCCCATATATTCTGTCCATATTTTTGCTTATATATATGAAAAAGTATGGAGTATTAAGTGAACTATACAGCATCATCTTGTTAATCATCATGGCTATCATAATATTTTATCTGTCTGTAAAATCAGCAATATTGTCTGAAGAGATCACACAGATCATATCTAACAAAAAAGAGCCAAAAATATTTTAGTTTGCCTAATTTTATTATGCATTAATAAAGCCAGCCAAATCTTTCAAATGTTTGTTGAAATTTGCGCACTTGACTATGTTAGCATTAAAATCTCTATAAATTCTAAATAAAGAGTGATCATGATCATTGAAAAGTGAATATCAGAAAAGCTATAAGTTTTATAATGATCTAAATTATCAATGATAATTTGAGAAAGTTAACAAACAAAAAATATATAACTTTGTTTTTATATAGTTAATCTAAAAAGGTGTAATTTGATGTTTGAAATTAAAGTCTGTTTATCGAGAGGATTAACAGATGAGAAGGATCTGGATACGGTACTGATAAATTTTCTGTCTGATATTGGATATTTGCAGGAAATAGACACATATGACAAGGCTCAAGAATTGAAGAACAGCATACCATATATGCTTTTTAAAAACTGTTTTTTGATGCATCCCAAAAAAGAGTGGTCACCGGAAGAGCTGATGAGCGAGTTAAATATTTCCAGGCCCACATTGTACAGGCATCTTAATAAAATAAGGAACATGGATCTTTTAGAAACTATGCAGGATGGGAAGTATAAAAGATATAAGTTGAGGTATGAAAATTTCAGCAAAGCATGGGTATTCGTAGAAGCAAATTTAAAACTTGCAATTGACAATTATAATAGAACAGTACAGCATATACAATCATTAATGGAGGAAAATAAATGATAAACAATATTACCAGTGGATCTAAATGTGTGGTATATATTGCATCTGACCATTCCGAGTTAGAGAAAACATCTGGGACGTTCGAAAAATTTATATCAATTGGAGAGGATCTGGCAATGGTCCTAATCCTTGATGAAACCCATAAAGAGCTCAAAGGAAAAATGAGAATAATAATGGTCAATGCAATATCTGCAATAGATATCTTGGATTTAAAGGATGAAGTTAAGAAAAATGAGGAAGACAAAGCCACTTATTTTACATAACAAACAATTTTTAGATAAAAATTAAAAGAATGGTGGGTTTAAAGATACGATCCAGAATGTAAGCCATAGTATTAGATATATGAAAATATTGATAGTCTTAGTTCTACGATCTGTCTTGATGTTCAGAGAGTTGTATAATGGATTGATCAAAAATATTACTGCAATTCCCAGCAAGGCTGATAATACCCCAAGCTCAATGGATTCAAGAAACCCTGATAAAAAGCCAATACCTAAGCCAAGCAAAAATACCGTGATCGTAGCTTTACCTTTTTCAATTTCCTGAATTAAAAAATTTTTTTCATTGAATTCTGGCTCTACAAATTCTGGTTCTTCTTTATCTTTTACCATAGTTTGCCTCCATAAAGCCGTCAATAATATCGTTCAGTGATTTTATAGGATCTTTAGATTTTACAATACCAGAGGCTATTAATACTCCATCTGATCCAAGTTCCAAGGCTTTTTTAGAATCTAGTTTGTCTTTAATACCTGCGCCTGCAAGAATCTTTACAGTGCTATTAATCTTTTTAGAATGTTGTACAGAGTTTATTATTATTTCAGGCTTGGCTTTAGACACAGATATGTCCCCGCCAATTAGCTCAGGCGGCTCTATTGCTAAGAAATCAGGATTTAAAGCTGCGCCTGCAACAGTAGTTTCAATATTGTTAGTGCATAAAATTGATATGAGCCCATAATTTCTAGAGTTGGTTACTAGATACTCTATATCTGCAAGATTTAATCTTTTTTCAGAATGGTTTATTATCAGACCGTTTATCTCATACTCTTTTAAAATTTCGAGAGTAATATGACCTGTATGACCCCCCAATTCAACAGCGTCTGCATGCTGAGCAAAAACAGGAATGTCCACGAAATCTTTGATTTTAACTAAGTCTAAAAAATCAGGAGCTATAGCTATTTCCGCGTTTCTTTCAATTGCTACATGCTCTATCATCTTGGCCAGATTATACGCATTTTTGCCTATAGATTCTCTATAAACTTTAAAGTTAACTATTATCAGGGGTAATTTCATTAAAGGTCATATAAACTATTATTATATATAACTTTTTAAAAACAGGATGCTGGAACAAAATTATTTTTTAATGAACATAATTATATTCTGCCAGAAAATTTTTACATTGCCAGGGTACTGTTATCCTATTATTATTCAAATTAATTTCTTATCTGATATATCATTGAGCAAACCATGCATATGATAATGATATCTGCCTTTCCATAAGGATGATTCCTAATCATAGAATTTCTTGTAAAAGTAGTTTATTTTTTTGTAGTTTTGCGATATAAATCTCACAATTGTGCCTTTATGGATGTAATAACCTTATGGCGGAAATAAACTGTTAGATCACATTTATATTGTTACAGTAAAAAGCCTCAGAAAACAGCTACTCTCTGAAATATAAAAATGTAGGAGGTGCGTACTTTTAAAGTAAATCTATTACAAATGCTTTCTAATACGTATGAATTTAATGTTTTATTTTTATCAAAGAATTCTTAGAAAAATTTATATATCTGTAGTTATTAACCTTTAGTTGATAACCAAAGGTTAAATAAAGAGGTGATAAGAATGGTTATAAGAAAAAGAAAAAATGAGGATGATGAAGACTGGGATTATTATGGAATTTTTGATGATTTTGATGAAGAGATTAAGAGATGGGAGTCCAGATTAAACAAGATCTGGGAAGAGTTAAGCAAGAGCAATTTATCTCCTGACAAATCATTCGTTTATGGTTTTACCTTTAAGATGGGGCCAGACGGAAAGCCTGAATTTCAGGAGTTTGGAAATGTACCTAAAGGATACGGACCAAAACAGCTAGAATATAGAGAGCCATTGACGGATGTTACGGAAGATGATAAAAATATATACATTACGGTAGAACTTCCAGGCATAGAAAAAGAGAACATAGACATACAGTTAAATGAGCAGTCAGTCGTAATAGATGTAAATACCCCTGACAGAAAATATCATAAAGAGGTTGAACTCTCTGCAAAAATCAAGACTGACGAAGTAAAGGCAGCATATAAGAATGGCATACTGGACATTACTCTTCCAAGGCTAAAAGAAGAGGGTGGAAAAGGGAAGAAAATTAACATAGATTAAAATTTTCTTTATTTTTTATGGAATACGAAGATATCTTACTGCAAGCATTCGAAAACAAAACAAGAAGAGAAATATTGAAGCGACTTATTGAAGGTGATCAGTACGCGTTTCAACTTTCTAAAGATTTAAAATTATCACAGCAAGCAATAATGAAAAACTTGGAACTTTTAGAAAAATTGAATATAATTGAATGTAAAGGTCTTGAAAAAAGCGATCTTGGGGCATCACGAAAAAAATATAAGATCGGAGACAATGTTTTCTTAACAATAGTATTGACGCAGAACATGTTTGAGATAAATACTGAAAAGCTCGAATTTGAATCTGAGAATTTTACAGGATCTGTGAATTTCAGAGAAGAGATAGAGAAGATTGACAGAGAGATAGAGCAGCTTAACAAGAAATTAGCAAAGCTTATTTCCAGAAAAAATAGTATCTTAAAGTTTCTCAAAGATAGGCATTGAAAAAATAGTAATTTCTCTAAACTGCCTGTTTTTTTTTGCAATCCATTGCAAGATATACGTTTTTCCATATGCTAAATATAAATTTGCATACTGTCAGAATTGGCATGGGAGAAAGCGAGGTTTCTCCACTTTCTAGAATTTTCTCAAGATAGATAAATGCCACTCAGATCGCCTGTCTTTCATCACCGTTCAGCAGATACAGATTCATCATAGTGGCAAAATAGTTTATTAACTGCTAGTTTATCAAATTTATGTTATGTTAACAGTTAACATGGCAACATTCATGTTTTGGTCTATTGCGTACAGGTAATATGTGCCAGTGGCATAGAACATAAATTTAAACAGTATAAAGCTACCTGGAGAAATAAGTATTCGGTCAGAAACAATTGTGGCATTATATGACACATTATAACTTTCAGTGCTGTTAATCTGCCAGATGTATTCAGTAATATTGCCAGTATTTTTTAAAGATAGCATTATACTGCTGTTTACATGGCCATATATAATGTTCTGGCTCCATTTCAAATATTTGGACTGGTTATAGACCGTGATATTTAATGTATACTCTTTTGATACTTTCTCCAGCATAGTGACTACAGTCACATAAACATAGCCTGTGCCTGCCACTGATTGATTTGTAAGCGAAATGTTCAAGATTAAAGAGCGCGTATTTCCTATCGAGATATTATGAAGTTCCGATTGATAACTTATGTTAAAGTGATCTGTATTTGATACCTGAACTGAAACATTGATCATCTTCTGCCCCGTATTTGTGATGTTCAGTACAGGATATATCTGAGGCTGAACATTTTGTATCATTTTGTAATCATGTGTGACGGAATTAATATTAAACTGTTCTTGCAAGTATACTTCAGAAATTGGAACCGGCGCAAAAGTGACAACTAAAAGCACAAATGCCAGTGCTCCTGCTATCACTCTTTTTCTTCCAATCTTAGAGATTTCATTCAGGGATGGTGGATGTCTTAATCCCAGGATTAGTACAAACAGCGCAAAAATAAGCCATCCAGTATAGTATATGCCCAGTATCAGCATTATAACTATAAATACATAGCTTACATATCTTGAATAGTCTCCTAACAACGCTTTTGCTATATGACCTCCATCCAGCTGCCCGATCGGAAATAAGTTTATGGCGGTTACTAAAAATCCAACCCATGCAGCAAAAGCCATAGGGAACATAGTGCTACTGAATGGATAAAACAGATTGATAAAATTATATAGTATAGGCATCTGAAGTATCATTACGGTTGAATAGTCTACGCTTGGAGGTGGATATATATGCCCCAGCCACATACCTATTATTGCAATAGGTATTGCCACCAAAAACCCAACAATAGGCCCTGCTATGCCAATGTCCAAGAGAGCTTTTTTGTTCGGAATAGGTTCTCTGAGCGATATAAATGCACCGAGTGTTCCGATTATTGTAGGTGCCGGTATGAAAAATGGTAATGATGCAGCAACATGATGCTTTTTTGCTGCAAAATAATGGCCCATCTCATGAAGTCCTAATATTAACATTAACGGCACCGCAAAAAATAGAGTACCGCCGACAAATACATTAATTGCCCACATGTTGGAAATGTTAAAATATCCAGCATAATTCTGCATCCCTACAATTACAGTCGATATTATTGTTGCGATCAATAACCCTATGTTTATATAAATGCTGCTGAACTTTCTAGAAGGTATTTTTACTATTTGAAGAACATAGTCTCCTTTGACATTGTTGAGGGTGGGCACATAATTTTGTTTTTTCAAATCTGACCATAAAGCGTTAAAGTTTTTGTAAAGTAAATCCTTGTTATCAGCAGAAATAATATGAAACTCTAAATGATCTGGATATACTTTAGCGTCATAAACTGTAAAATATTCACGAACCACACGATTTATATAGTCTATTTCATCCGTTTCGCTCATTTAGATCCACAGCTTTAACCAGCTGAGCTTGAACAATATCCACTAGCTTATCAATATTGCTGTTTTCCTTACCTGATCCTATGTAAAAATTGTCAACTTTCTTGAAGGTGCCAGCAACATCCTTGACAAAGGAACTTAAAATATTCTCTAAATCTATGTTTTTGGACCCGGATACAAATGATAGTTTTGAATCTGCACTGTTAACAATGAAATATGTGAGTGTAAGTTCTTTATTCAGATCTCTTGCTATAGAAATCAGGTTCAAGCTCCTATCTTTTAATAGGCTTACTGCAATTTTTTGATTTTTAACAGTTTTTGAAGATTCAAGAATAGATCTGATAAAAAATTGATTTTCAATCTCGCTCAATCTGGCAATCTCTTTTTTCTGGGCTTTCCATTCTTCAAGAATGTTTTCTAGCTTCAGATTCATATTTTTGTAATCTGTCTTTAACTGTTCACTTGCACTCTTCAATATTCTCTCCATGTCGGCAATGTAATTCAAAGCGCTTTTACCGGCAGTAAAAGTAATTCTAGAGATACCATCTTGAATTCTCTCTTCTCTTATTATTTTGATCAAACCAATCTCGCCTGTGCTTCTTACATGAGTACCTCCACACCCTTCCACATCATAATTTCCGATCTTTACTACTCTGATAGCTTTGTCTGTGGGTATTCCACCCTCGTAAAGTTTAAAGCCAAACTCTCTTTCAGCTTTTTCTCGATCCATATATTTTATTTCTATCTTAATGTCCTGCAATATAATGTTCAAAGCCACTCTCTCAATCTCTCTCAACTCTTCAAAACTGATCTTTTTAAAGTGTGTTATGTCCAATCTTGATTCTTCAACTCCCTTCTGCGCGCCAGCCTGCCAAACATGTTTTCCCAGCACTGTTCTGGCTGCACTTAATAATACATGCGTGGCACTGTGGCTACGCATAAGCTGATCTCTTCGTTCAGAATCTATTATGCCTGTCACCTCCGAATTCACAGGCACGTTTTTTTCAATTTTGTGCACTATAACTTTTCCGTACTTTTGAACGTCTAGAACCTTGATATTTTCATTATTAAATACTATATACCCTAAATCTGCAGGCTGACCACCACCTTCTGGATAAAATGCTGTTTGATCGAGAACAAGCTCATTATTTGTACAATAAATCACTTTTGCATTAAATTTTCGAAGGTAAGCATCATTGTAATACAAAGGAACAGTATCTGGAAGACTGAACACTCTCTGCTTTTCTTGCTCTACTTCTATATTTTTTTCGTGGCGAGATGCTACCAGAGAATGAAAGTTGTCCGGAACTTTTATGATGGTGCCAAGGCTAGAAGCATAGGAGCTTACAAATTCTGGAGTTAAGCCATACGAATCATAAAGTTCTACGAGGTCTTCTAATCCTATCTTTTTCCTTTTTATCTCTCTCTCTATCAGAGATTTTCCACGATTTATGAGTTCTATGTATTTTTGCTTTTCATTGTCTAAGATCTCAATGATAGTATTTTTCATCTCCGGATCCAACATCTTCTTAAATTTTTCAAACTGCCATAATACTATCTCTGAAAAAGATGTGGAAACTCCAAGATCTTCAAGAGCTCTAAAACTTTTTCTTATCAATAACCGTGCAAGATATCCTGCTTTAACATTTGACGGCACTATTCCGTCATTTAACATGAATAGTACAGTCCTGCTGTGATCTACTAATATATGCGTCTTTTTTATTTTAAATAGCATGTCAGTTACTGTTTTTTGGTCTATTTTAAATCCTTTAGACCTTAAATCTTGATAAACTACCTCTTCCAGCCGTTCATTTTTTCCAAAATGAACATACTGTTTTACAATCTCATTATATACATTGTCAATTTTTATGTTTACCATTGCTAGCAACTTCTCTAAGATATCTTCATACAAAGCATCAAATATAGATGGTGAACCTTTTGAAGCCCAGACAAACCTTTCCAAGCCATAACCGGTATCTACAATATTCATATCCATTTTAGAATACCTTTTTCCTTCAATCTCAAATTCTCCATGTTCATCTTCTTTCAAATTCATGAATACTAGCGTTGCCAGTTCTAACCCTGCGACAATTACCTCAAGAGCAAAACCACCATTGCCTCCACCGCTCCAAGGATTTTCTTTGTACGTTATCTTTTTTGGATCTATTTTTAAAACATCTACTAAAAACTCGTATGAGTACTTAACAGTCTGGTCAGTCCAGTAAACTTTGTGATCCGGATAATTAAAAGCATGGTGCCCTACCATTATGAAGCTTGTGAGATGCCGGCCCGTCTTTCCTACATCATCAACATCAACCATTCTTATGCATGGCTGTCCTACAATTAGGGGATTTGCGGGCGGAGGAATCAATCCAGAGGTTACAAATGGCTGAAAATCATAAATAGATGCATTTACAAGCAAAACATCTTTTCTCCATCTTGCAACTACTGGATATCTGTTTATTACAGTGTGCCCATGCGCTGAAAAAAACTCATAAAATTTATCTAACATCTCAAAAAATTCATATTTTCGATCTGTTAAAGGATGATCTATGAATGAATAATCATCGCACGGATATTCGCCGCAAGTATCACGTTCTGGATCTACAGTCCAAAAAATCGCATTGCATTTTTTGCAAGTTTTTTTATGAAACTTGGAATCTGGATATTTAATCTCTAATTTTAGTTCAGACATACAACTCCCTTAAATAATGGTGATTTATTAAATTTTTTATAAATATGTTGCAAATGTGGCAGAGATATCAAAAAGATTTTTAAGATTAATGAGCATTATAGGAAACCATGATAGTGATTGTAGGATTAGGTACGGCAGCAGTTTATGCAACCAGATGGATCACGGCACTGAACAGGGATGAAGAGGTTACTATTATCGAGGCACATTCTTACGAATCATATTCGCCGTGCGGACTTCCGCTAATTATAGAAAACCACTCTGATTTTGAGCTGTTAAAACATCCGTTTCCGAAAACGAAGCGTATCAACATTCTGTTAGAGCATCAGGTTATAGATGTGGATACATTAAACAGGACTGTAAAACTGAAAGATTTAAAAAATGAAAATGTAAAATCTTTGAATTATGATAAGTTACTGTTTGCACCTGGCGCAGATCCCATGATCCCGCCCATTAAAAACATAACTGAGCATCTGAACAATGGGGTATATGTGCTGAAAACTATAGAAGATGGATTAAAGATAGAGAATTTTCTGAGATCAAATACTGTGTCAAACGTGGCAGTAATCGGTGCTGGGGCAATAGGTCTGGAAATCGCGTTTTCCCTGAAAAAAAGAGGATACAAAGTATCAGTTTACGAAATGTTAGCACAGTGTTTTCCAAGAGCACTGGATCCGGATATGGCACAGATTGTGGAAGAGCATCTGAAAAATAATGGAATTGATGTTTATTTAGAAAGCAAGGTGGAAGAGATCGCGCTCGATCAAAAATCAATAGTTGTCAATGGCCAGAAAAAAAGTGCAGAACTGGTTATTCTCGCAACAGGCGTAACTCCAAACAGCCAGCTGCTAAAAAATAAAGTATCTATATTCAAGAACTTTGTGGTAGTGGACGATAAAATGAAGACTTCTGACCCCTATATTTATGCGGCTGGGGATGTGATAATAACTAAAAATGCCGTTGATGAAGGAAGCATGATCGTGCAACTTGCCACTACTGCAGCTAAACAGGGAATAGTGGCCGGAATAAATATTGCCGGCGGTACTGCTACATATAACGGTGCATATGGCACATTTGTGTCAGAGCTCGGAAACCTGGAAATTGCAGCTACAGGGCTATCAGAAGAACGTGCAAAACTGAAATTTGAGGTCATGTCAGGCAGGGTTAAGGGAACTGATAAACCAGACTATGCTGGAGGGCAGAGCTTGACACTAAAAATAATAAGCGATAAAAACGGAAGATTGCTTGGAGCGCAGGCAGTTGGTAAAAACGCTGCAGATAAGATAAATGTTATAGCCATGGCAATCAAGAGCAGGGCAACAGTACAGGATCTGAGCAGCGTAGAACTGGCATACTGTCCCTCTGTCTCTGAGCTTTACGATGTTATAAACTCCGCAGCTGACGTGCTGCTCCGAAAACTGGGATGGAAAGAGTTTAGTTATTGATATATTTTCAGAGAATCCAGCAACTCGCAGGCTTTGCAGATCTTACCGACAGTAGGCTCTCCACAGCGCTCACATGCGTTCAGTAAGGGTATCGAATATTTATCTGCCAGTACATTTTTAATAGCATTGTAGCTGTTCAAAATAGCATGCTTGGTGCCTGGTGTTCTGAGCTCCCAAGTATCTATTGCATCTCTAAACTCGTTTCTTACTGCTGACAAAGCATAAGGGCATTCACCATGATAAAATTCAATATTGTTCAAAATTGCATATATAAGTACTTCTCTTTCTGGAATAGTGATCAAAGGCTGAATTCTCGGTATCAATCCTTCTTTCACAGTTTTATGAGGGCCCATTCTCGCTAGCCGGGATATGTCGCCTCTAGCAATGTTCATGACGATTGACTGTGCAGTATCGTCCAGATTTAAGCCAGTAGCCAAATAGTCGACCCTGTTTTTCTTTGCA
>JAVYRZ010000025.1 GCA_038729465.1 Thermoplasmata archaeon | reverse complement strand
GAGGCAACTTCAAGAATGATGGAGACCTTAGAACCTCCAACCCTTTAGGGTGGGGAGTATGTCAGTATTATATATCCGTAACTAAAACTCACCAGTATCCTTGAAAATATCGCTAATTTTATGTTAGAATACATTCGTAGCCAGTATTGCAACTAAAATTATAATGTTTATTATAAAAATAAGAGAGTTTTATTGTTTTACCATATTGGCCTGAAGTCTCTCTCTAAGCTCGCTTTCAATGACTTTGTTATTTACAAGCTCCTTGGCCATGTCTTTAATTTGAGAGATGGCGTTTTCAGGATATGATATAGCGTTCCACAGACAGCTGACTTGACAGTTATTACAGCCAACCATGCAGTTCTCAGGATAGAGCACTACCGCCTTCTTCTTTTCTACATCAAACCCAAACACATTTCTTTTTTCAGAGCATGTAACCACGCACATTCCACAGCCAGTACACTTTTTTTCGTCTATGATTGGATACCATGGTATGCTAGCTCTATCTATTCCATGCCACTTTGAAAAATTAGATGCTGCCATTTTTACCACCTTTAATCTCATGATCTGGAAATTTAGCAAGCCTCTCTTCCAGCTCTTTTTTGACAGTTGGATAGATCTTGTACTTTGTGATCAGACTCATTATGAACTTTTTTGGATCTTCAGGAAACGTGATCGAGTTTTCAGGACACAGCTTGCCACAAGTAGTGCATCCTAGCACGCAACTACCAGGATTCTGAACTATCGGCATAGAGTCTTTTTCGTTCCATCCAAATACACCGTTTCCGCACGATAATAAGCACAATCCACATCCAGTGCAAGTTTCTGAATTTATAGACGGAGCCCAACTAAATTGCGCTCGATCTATAGTATGCCAGTTTTTCGCATTTGACATTTAAATCACCATAATAAGGGTATTACATTTAGATATTTAAATCTGACTATTTAATAAAAACTGGCATGTTTTAATGGTCAGGTTCTGTTTTTATCCATGAATTCGCTAATCTTTTTTTCTATCTTCTCTTTCACAGAATCTGGCATGTACTGGTCAATCTGCTTAAACACCCCGTTTTCTTCTTTGTACACATGCTGGAGCAGAAGCTCTGCAATGCTGTGCAAGTTCTGAGTCCTTTCTATACCTTCATTTGCCTTTTTCAGCAAATTTCTAATTCCGTTATGCTCTGCAAGCACCATCTTTATAGGCTCCATGTACGGCAAATATTTTTCAAGGTATGGCTTAAACGCAGGATACAGGATCTCCTCCTCGATTTTAAAATGATAGGATAAGAGAGAATTTATATGTGCTACAAAATCCGTTTCAGAAACTTTGCCAGCAAGATATCCTTCTGCTATATCTACTGTCTCAATGTGCTGGTTTCTCAAAGATTGCGTTGCAATCGAACCTTTAAAATCTATGTTTTCTTTCAAGCTCATTTTGTTTCACCTATAGTCTTTTATGTAAGGATCTTTGTCTATTTCAGCCAATGATTTGGTGATTTATGACATATTCATTCTGTTTATCTTTTAAGACTTTGACCTTTTCTTCAAGTTTTTCAATTCTCAGGACAAGCAAATCAAAGATCTCTTGATTATCCTTACACTTTACAAATATTTTATCCATGATTAGTATATTATCAATCAAATATATCCTTGTTTCGGTAAAACAAGTGATTTTTGGAGACTTTTAACAACATAATGGTGAACAGTTATAAAAATAGCTATGCCGATAATATACAGTTAGATAAAAAATATTTTTATACACAATTTTTTATGTATAATACGTATTTTTATAATATCAATTTTGTGTTAGCTATCTGCCTTATACTAAAAATGATTAAAAATATGCACTATGCTAGCTCAGATTTAAAAATGATCTAATCGTCGATTCTCGTCAAAGAAAAATACCAAAAATATAAGTAGTATTAAACATTACAATATTAAAAAGACAATCTTACAGAGGTACTGAATATGACAGAAATACAAAAAAGCAATGAAAATATAGTATATATAGGAAAGAAGCCGACCATGAACTATGTTCTTGCAGTGATCACACAGTTTAAAAACGGATCTAAGCTAGTGATCATAAAAGCGAGAGGGCATTCAATCTCTCAGGCAGTAGACATAGCAGAGATAGTTAAACATCGATTTTTGCCAGATGTAAAATCAGAGGTAAAAATAGAAACTGAGAAATTGAAAAATGAGGATGGCAGAGAAAGTAATGTATCTTCTATCGAAATTAGTATGAAGATGTAATATACCTCTTTCACTATTTTTTAATTGCTTCTAGAAACATTGCAAAACTGATATTGCAGTGGATATTTTATACCATCTTAATTTTTTCATTGGAAAGTTCAGGTAAGCAGATGATTTAATCGCTTGATTTTTTTAGCATTTTCAATGCTGTTTCTATAGCTTTATCAAGCTGTGTATCTATATTATTCATATAATCGTCAGGCGTGATGTCTATGTCGATTGTAGGGTCTGTCCCGTAATTTTCAACATTGAATTTCACATCTTTAAACCAAAATGCAAATTCTGGCTGTGTTACTATAGTTCCGTCAATGAGCAAGCGTTTTGGATTAATTCCTATCACTCCACCCCAAGTTCTCTTCCCGATGAGCGGACCTAACTTAAACAGCTTAAACGCGTGGCTAAATACATCACCGTCAGAGCCAGCATCCTCATTTGTTATGGCAACGATCGGCCCCTGCACTGATTCGTTAGGATAGCTGATGTGAAGCCCGTGTCTGGGCTCGTCAAAACCAATTACTTTCCTGTTCAGTTTTTCTAATAATAAGCTTGACACAAATCCGCCACTGTTGTATCTAATGTCTACTATTAATGCTTTCTTATTGTATTCTTCAAAATAAGATCTGTGAAACTCAGCATAACCAGTATATCCCATGTCAGGAATATGAACATATCCTACCTTATCTTCGCTCTTTTCAGATACGTACTTCTTATTCTTTTCAACCCATTCACGATATAATAACGGAGTGGGATTATCCAGCGTTTTAACAGTAATGTTATTAACAGTTCCTCCGCTTTTAATAGTAATAGATACCGGCTCGTTTGCATAGTTTATCAGTGCTCTGTTTGGAGAAAGCTCGGAATTGAGAGGCATGCCGTTTATGGCCATAATCTTATCTCCTTCTTTTACATTTAATCCGGGAGCCCGCAATGGAGATACTTGATCTAACCTGCCTTCATTAATTTTTGTAATCACGTATCCTTCTCCGTCAAACTTAAATTCAGCGCCTAAAAAGCCGATTTTCTCGGTTTTGAGGGTACTGTAATCACCACCAAGTTCATAAGCATGAGAGGTTCCCAATTCTCCCTGCAGTTCCCATATAAGATCTGATAACTCTGCGCGAGTAGTTACTTTGCTTAGCAAAGATTCATATTTTTCATAAATACGATCCCATGCGATCTTTGAAGAAGAGGTCCAGTAATTTTCTTTCATCAATCTCCATGATTCTCTTAACATCTGCTTGAACTCTTTCTCGGGCTCTATTAAAGGTTTTATTCTTTTCATATCTATATAACCTGATTCAGAGCCTGGAATATCTCCCTTGTCTTCGATTTTATCTGCTATGTTTACAACTCTGACCCCTTTGCTAGATTTATATGCCAGCCTCTTTAAATCTGCAGAAATGACAAAATCTTCAATATCCTTAACTAAAATATCGTCTTTTTTATCTTTTAATTTGTAAATATGCAGATCTCCATTATTCGGAACTGTGCTCATTGTATCTGCAGCCTTGCCTTTTATGGGTACTGACAAGTACAGTATCCCATCTTTTATGGCTAAAAGCTTAGTGTAATTTCCAGCAGGGATCGGAAATTTCACAATTCTATGTTCTAATTCTTTAAATTCTATGCTTTTGTTGGTTGAGCTATCTGACAAAGGCTCTAAAAACGGGGATCTGGTCAGGTCTGACAGTGTTATCAGATATATGTTTGCAGCCAGCGGAAAGCTGAGCTCAAACTGAACCATGTCTTCGACCGGGCTGAATCCGGTCAACGATATAAAATATAAAAACCTGCCATCTGGATCAAAAGCCGGAGAATAATCAAATCGATACGTGCTGTTAATATCCTTGAACTCCATGCTCTCCAGATCTCTAATTCTCAAATTGGTTTTATTGATCTTGTTTGATATAGAATATGCTATATACTTTCCATCTGCTGAAAATGAAATATCTTTAAACTCTCCGTTCAGAGCATGGTCTATTATTTTTACTATCTCTGTTTTTAGGTCTACCAGAACCAGATCTAGCCTGTTATTTGTCAGTATTATCTTGTCTCTGGCCGGGGAAACAGCCAGATTATTGATCAGCCCCACATTTAATTTAATATGTTTTTCCCTGTCCCCGAATATTACCAGCTCTTCAGCGTCTGAGCCATCATATATAGCACAAAATGTATGATCATCTATATATTTTGGCAATCTGTATCTAATGCTGTCTTTTACAAATACCGGCCCTTCCCAATTGTGCATATTATATATCTTGCCCCGTATATTTAACAGTATTGAATCTCCACTGATGTCCATACACTCTAAGAATTTCAGCGGTTCGTCTAAAAAACGAGGTAAAATCTGAGTTTTGCTGCTGTTTATAGATATCTCTACCTTTCTGTTATCTTTTGATGTAGGATCATAGATGTATATGTCTCCTGCCATCTGATATACTATTTTTTTGCCATCTGTCGAAGCATTGCGGACATAGTAATCTTTGTTGTTAGTATGTGCTATAAGGTCCTCTCCTGATTCGTTACAAGAATATAATCTGCCAACACCCTCGTGATCTGAAACAAAGTAAAATCTATGTTTTACAAACATTGGATCTGTCAAGTTTCCATTTATGTTGCTTAAAAACGGAACAAATTTAGCATGGTTGCGAGAAATCCAGAACTTGCCGGCAGTCCCACCACGATATCTTTTCCATTTTGCAGGATCTGCAAGGTGCCTGCCTAGCAAAATAAACTTTGAATTTATTATAATGTCATTTGCAACACCATATTTTAGTCGTTCTGGTTCTCCTCCAGATACTGGTACTTTAAACAGCTCAATCCATCTTTTAAAAGGCCTGCCGTAATCTGAGGCAAATATGACATATTTTGAATCTTCAGACCAAGCCACCAGCTTTGTAGATGCAGATTCTAAATAGGTCAATCTTTGAGGAACTCCCCCAGTAATGTTTATAAGGTATATTTCTGACCCAGAATTTGGTAAAAGAACGTTAAACGCAATCCATTTTTTATCTGGTGATATTTTTGGATACTTGACTATTCCAAAATTGGTAGTGATCCTCTGCGGTATGCTGCCTTCATTAATTAACCATAGATCATCTTCTGCAACAAATGCAATCGTGTCGTTTATTATGTGCGGATACATACAATATGCAAACATGGCTGTATTATATACAAACTAATATTTTAAACCTATGCTGCAGGTTTTGGAAAGCAGTAATATATCGTTACTTTAGCGATGATCATTGAAAAACTTTATTGTTTCATTATACTGCCTTTTTTTGTGTTCCATCTCACTAAATCCGTGTCCTTCCCTCGGAAATACGAGCAGATGAACCTCCTTTCCCATCTCCTTAACAAACCTGTAAAACTCATAATACTGCCCGATCGGCACGATTGGATCATTAATACCATGCATAAGCAGTATCGGCGTTTTTATATCATGCTTGATCCTGATCGGCGAGTATTTATCATATTTATCAAACTTGTAAGGGTCGGTATCAAAATGAATTCTGTCCCAGTCATAACCGTTCGATGTGCCATGGAAACTGATCCAGTCCGCTATGCCAAACAATGAAACTGAAGCTTTGAAAACATCTGACTTCATTATAGCCAGTGCAGACATGTATCCGCCATACGAGCCACCAGTTATGTAGATTCGATCAGTATGTATCTTTTTTGTTTTTCTTAAAAACTCTACGCCCTGAACTATATCCTCAAAATCCATGCCTCCCAGATCACCCCGGTTCGATTCTGCATAGTTTCGCCCCATGCCAACACTGCCTCTGTAATTGGGCAGAAAAACAGAGAAGTCATAGCCTAAAAATATGGACGCCCGGTCTATGAACGATGAGTATGAAAATGAGGTTGGCCCGCCATGAACGTAAACTATTAACGGATCTTCTGGATTCTTGACTCTCAATAACCCGTATATCTTTTTGCCGTCACTTGCTATCCATTCAACCAGCTTGGATGGATATTGTTCAATATCCCTTAATTTGACATTGATGTTTGATCTCTTAACACTCTTGTTTAACAACAAGATTTCTGGAGGGTTTGCAGGGTCAGAATATGTAAACACGGTTCTCTTTTTACTGTATGAAAATGATGGAGAAAAAGCAGGATATACTATACCTGTCCCTTCCCAGATCTTTTCTTTCTTGTAATATTTCAAGATCGTGAATTTTGTCTTTTCATTTTTTAGCAATATTAACTCTATGCCCTTTGAATCTTCATCAAATTCTATGTGCGAGTAACTTGCAGCATCGTTTTCTGTCAGGTTCTTGACAGTTCCATTATCAATAAGGATTACATCCCCTGAAACTACGCCGCGATCGCTCATCAATGATTCTATGAATGCAATATTGTTTCCGGATATTCTTATCTTTCCAATCTGTCTCTTCTCCGGAGCATATACTATCTTCATGTTACCCAATAAATCAACTGTGTACAATTTTGATCTGTACCATGAACTCTCCTGCGGCGCATCTGAACCCACTACGATTATATTCTTACCGTCCGTGTCAAATTCCCAGATTTGCCTGTTTTTTGTAATCTTTTTAGTTCCTTCTTTAAAATCCAAAAGATAGAGGTCATCATACTGGTCAGATTCTTCATAAAAATAGGAGTCTTCCACTTTTTCATCAACTTTTTCATGGCCCGTGAAAAGTATGTTGTTACAGTACCATTTTGCATCTTTAATATCGCCGTTAAATTTGATTGAAATCTTGTTTTTTGTGCCGACATTATAAACGTTTAGCAGGTCTTCATACACGTATAGCAATAAATCATCTTTTGAAAATGAGAGAGAATGTATTCCGTATCCCTCTATTTTTTCAAGTTCATTCAAAGACGAATCGTATATGACCAGATCTGTCTTTTCACTTTTTTTCTTGTACTCTCTAAAATTATCTGATACTACTGCCGCCACAAACTTTCCAGATGCACTTATGGAAACCTGATCTATGTTTTTTAAGCTTAGAAGATCCTCTATCGTTGGAGCTTTCATAATTATAACAATACTAAAAACATTATTTAATTTTTCCATTAAAACACGTCTTCAATTGTTCTTTGATAAGTAAATATTGTTTCATTTTACCGAAGCCATAGATTTTATCTGAATCATTTAATATGAACATTTTCTAATTTATGGGATATGTTAATTGCTAAGATTTCAACTGAAAATTCACATATATTATAGTTTTATTATGGAAAAATATAGAGTGGTCACATGGGATCTTGAAAATAAATTGAAAAGGAAAGAGAATGCATTTTGTGCGGCTATGAAAATTGTTGCTGCAAAATATAGGGGCTTGAAAATAATATCTGATGAATATAGAGAATCCGTTATTAACGCAATCATAATGCACTATCGTTTTAAACTTCAAATATTAATTTATACTTTTTCAAACAGGAAATTGTTATTAAAATGTTTATTTTTTATAATCGTCCTTTTTAATATAATAATATGATCATTATGCCATATTTATTTATAAAAATACTATTAACATTTATTTATGACTAATTTATTTAACATAATATAAATTTGAGCAATTTTTAAATATTTTATTGCTATTTCAGTTATTAATGAACAAAACTATTTTGTGTTTCGACGAGTCAAACGGATCAGTTGCTGCTGCAGAATATACAAAAAAACTGAACATTGATGATATTTTAGCGATCCTTGTTTGCCCAAAGAATGTAAAATGCCCGATCGTGTTGAACACGTTCAGCGGTCCCAAAGAATTTGATGAATTATCAGAGCTGCTGACAGACTTGAAAAACACATTGAAAGGTATATATGATGGCTCGAAAATAAATGTAGAATTAAGGCATGTTTTTACCAGCGCATCCAATCCTGGCTACGAGATTATCAAGATTGCAAACTACGAGCACGCAGATCTTATAGTGTCGGGAAGCAGAGGGCTTGGAAAGATAGGTTCGCTGTTCATGGGCAGTGTAAGCAACTACCTGATCCAGAACAGTAATGTTCCGGTGCTCGTAGTGCCGTACAAAAAATAATATTTATTTTATCTTGCTGCGCAGTTCTTTCTTGTCAATCTTGCCAGTGCTGCTTTTTGGCATGGTCTCAATGATCGTTATCTTGTCAGGCACCCACCATTTCTGTATTCTTCCAACTTCCACATACTTATCCAGATGCTCATATACATCTTTCTCTTTAATATCGCTCACGACAGTGATGAACGCGACAGGTCTTTCGCCCCACTTTTCGCTGGGTGCACCAACAACTGCAACCTCACCCACACCCTTGCACTCGCTAATCACGTTTTCGAGCACGAGCGAAGGTATGAACTCGCCACCGCTTTTCACAGCATCTTTTTCACGATCCACAATCGTTATGTACCCTTTATCATCTACTACTGCCAGGTCACCAGTGTTGAGCCAGCCACCTTTCCATAATAGTTTTGACTTTTCAGGATCTTTATAATAGCCTTTTGTAAGCCAAGGTGCATGAACCACGATCTCTCCCACGCTTTTTCGGTCCCAGGGCACCTCACTAAAATTCTGGTCTACTACTTTTAAATCTACCATCGGTACAGGTATGCCTGTAGAGATCATATACTCGAATTTCTGTTCTTCTGGTAAATTGGTAACCTTGTCATTAAATAATGCAACGGTCAACAACGGTGCGGTTTCTGAGAGCCCGTAAGCACCGATAGTAGTGATTCCAAGCGACTTTGCTTTCAGTGCTAGGCCCTTGGGCAGTGCTGCACCGCCAATGATCACTTTCCATCCTTTCAGATATTCACGATAATCTTCAATGTTCGGAGCTGTTAGAATCATGTATAGGATCGATGGAACCATTGCAGAAAACGTGACTTTTTCAGACTTGATCAGATTGAGCATTGTCGGAACATCATATCTGCCGGGCAATACATACTTGTATCCTGACAGATATGCTAAATAGGGAATACCCCATGAATGCACATGAAACATCGGTACTAAGGTCATAAATACGTCCTGGTTCGTTAAATTCAATGGCGGAATGGTCAATCCTTCCTGCAACGCTAATGTATGCATGGTCAGGTTTCGCTGTGTGAATGTCACACCTTTGGGCATGCCTGTAGTGCCTGAAGTATAGAATATTGTGGAAGTTGTGTTTTCGTCAAGGTCTGGAAATTCATATCCTGTTTTTAGGATCAGATCATCGTAGTTATAAAAGGGTTTGAGTGTTGTGGAAATCGGTTTATGATCTTCATTATACACGATCCATGCACTCACAAAATCAAACAGACTCTGGCTCTTTTCCAGCACAGGCAAGAACTCGTCTCTCAAAATTACGTATTTATCCTCTGCATGATGCATGGTATAATAGATCAGCTCTGGAGGGTATCGGATGTTTACAGTGTGCATTATAGCACCGAGCATGGGTATTGCAAAATAACATTCCATATACCTGTTTGTGTCCCAGTCTATTACAGCCACAATATCTCCTTTCTTCACTCCTATGCTCTCGAGCCCTGCTGCCAGCCCTGACACTCTCTTGTAAAATTCTCTAAACGTGTATTTTTCCTTGTTTCTGTAATTTATTTCTCTGTCTCCATAGTTTCTCAGTGTGTTTGCAAAAAGGTTTTTAAAATTTAGTTGATAACTATATTCACTATCCATATTTTTATTATAATATTATTGTATTATTTAAACATTTTTTCAATATTTAATTATATTTTTAAAAATTATTTTTAGCCTTTTGCAGTTTTCATTCTCAGCTTCAGCTCTTCTATGATTCCCACATCATCAGGTCTCATCTCGCGATAGTTTGCAAGATGGTAGCTTAAGTAGTCACCGTAGTGGATCAGGTAAAACAACTTTTCAAAGATCGAACTTCCTATGGGATCGATCATTACAAAAAATGTTTTTGTTATGTCTGCTGTTATGCTGATCCTCTTTTTTATCTTATCATTTGAAGATGAAAATGTGAAAAATATGAAATTGCTCTTTCTGTAAGTGTCTCTCAGTGGCATGGTATCATTATGGTTCAGCTCTGGAAAAGAGTTTGAATATGCGATGATCTTTGAGTTTTCATTAAACTGGGTTTTCCAGCGATACGCCACCGCCTTGAACGGATAGTGCCCATAAATCACGGGAATGCTGTTATCTTTAAAAATCTCGTAAGCCTGCGCTTTTATATGCTCATTGTTCTGGTCCATTTCATCCAGTATGCGATGCACATTGTCAATTCTCTTTTTGCTCTGCGGCATAAACGTGTTTAAAAGAGGCATGAGCATGTACCCGATCGAAGAGCGGGGCTGCAATCCTTTCGGCACAGTTACATTCTGCACACCTTTTTCCCCCAGCTTTCCGCCAGACGTGATCGCGAGCACGGTCGCTTTTTTCTCTATAGCTAAATCTGTGGCATTAAGTGTTTCTTCCGTGTTTCCAGAATAACTTATGGATATGAATAATGTTTTTTCGTTCACAAAATCTGGTATGTAATAGTCGTCAACTAGAACAACCGGCTTGAGCGTGTAAAGTTCCTTAAATATGCTACCTACTATGCCAGATCCTCCCATACCTGCAATGACTATATTTTCGTAATCTTTGTCAATATTAAACTTTGAATCAAACTTAACCTGCTCTTTAAGTGTCTTGAGCTCCTCGATGAATTTCATGATAACACTATTATGAACGATGATATATTAATATTTTCACTTTTTATGTTTCATAAAGTACTGAATCAGGTTATTTTCTGCCTCTATGTACGATTCTAAAGTACCCACGTCCCACCAGTAACCACTCTTCATTAATTTTCCATACAGCTTTTTCTCTCTCGCAAGCATTGGAAACAGATCATGTTCGATCTTGAATTTTCGAGTGACCATATATTTAGATCTCACATTTATAAAATCACGGTCAAAAATATAGAATCCAACATTTACATACCCACCTTTTCGGTACGTTGTCTTTTCTAAAAATTTTGTTACAATCTCTCCATCTACCTCAATCTGCCCAAACCTTTTCACCAGCTCTGGATCTTCAAATTTTATTAAGGACATGCTTACATACGGTCTCTTGTTCCTGTGAAACTCATATAACATGGCAAGATCTAGATCTGTTACTATATCTCCATTTAAAACAATGTAATCATCAGTCTTGTTAATTTCTTCAAACGCTATTGAGAGATCGCCTCCGGTTTCCCAGCCTAACCCTCTGATCACAGACACGTTTTCCAAGTTCGCTTTTTTTATGTATGTGGTTACAAGATCAGCATGCTCAGATACTACTACATAGGTATGTTCTACATCTACATTTTTTATGTTATCAAGCAGATATTCTAAAACAACCTTACCGTTAACGGGCAATAAAACTTTGGGTATTGCGTATGTTAACGGTCTCAACCTAGTTCCCTGCCCGGCAGCCAGTATTATTGATATCATTGAAAATATGATTGTTTATCAATATTTAAATATTCTTTAAATTTTCAGTAATTGTAAAAACTTATGACCTGTTTAATGTTGCAGTCATACAGTGCGCTCCACCATAGCCGCCTGTTAATTCTATCAGATCTGCATTTATGAAATCTATACCTTCTCTTTTCAGGTCCGGCCTGTTTGGAAATATAGAATTACCTATCTTCTCTAGCTCTTTTTTTACAACATTCTCGGTGGCGACATCAAATGCCCTAATTGACAACAATCGCTCAATTACTTTTTTTACATTCACCGTAATAATCTTCTTATCTTTTATAGTCAGGAAATTTGATGAATATGCTAATTGTTCCGGTATTGAAAGATCTATAAAATTAAAATCTTTGGACCTTAAATAGTCAAAAAGCGTGGTTTTTCCCAGATTCTCATAATTGCCAGCAGATCGCTTTGCAAATATCTGCGCTTTTGCCCTCTTCGCAAGATATGTCGATGTTATTGCAAGACCGTCTCCAGCTATGTTAAAATAGGTGTCAAGATGCATGTTTACCATCTTGTCATTTTTTGAAAAATCGTAAATTGGGTTTTCAACAACTAGAATCTCGTCTGTTTCAATCTTTCCCGATTTCATTGCATGTAACGCCCCTTTTTCATCAGTTCTTGATCCAGTACCTATAATTGCAAATTTATCCGCCGGCATGAAATCACCGCCCTCAAAATGTGCACCTTTTGGAATATTAAAAGCATTGTTTTCTCCAAAAATGTTTTTGATTACAAACATAGTAAGATCTATCTCTCTTTTTCTCTGCTCCATTTTCATATTTCCTATTATTACTCCGTTTCCTGCTACTGCCTGTTGATCCCGCATAAAATATAAGTTTGCAAGAGGCAAGTTAGAGTAAACAGATGGATACTCTATGGTTCCTATGTTGCTTTTAAACACTATTGAAGGCTCAAGAACCATCAGGTCAAATAATGTTTTACTGTCCAGGTTTCCTATGTTCTTTTTTAGCTCTATTTCAGCATCTTTTTTCACTTTTATATTTCCATAAAAGCGAATTTTGGAAATCAGGTAATCGATAATATTATCCCTGAACAATCCTGAATATTCTGCATTTTTTACAATTTCATGTTCTAATCTGTAAACTTGCACATTGTTTTGTTTTAGTATCTCTTCGAGTTTTATGTGCTCTTCTATTGCTTTCTGCACTCTGTAAACACGCTCAAAAAGAAAAGCCTTGGGTGTAAGCATAGCATATTCTATTTCTACCGAAGGCCTGTGAATCATTACTTCATTTAATGTTTGCCATTCTGCTTTTGCGATCATAAAATGGCTAATATTATTGCATTACTTAATGGTTTTTAAATATTGATGAGGTATTAAAAAATTTTTCAGGGAACTTTTGTAATATTTAATTTTTTCATCATTCATATTTTTTATTATATATCTAAGAAACTACTGAAAGTTTGAAAATATCGCTACAATCTGCTATTTTCATATTAACATAAATTTTATCTTTGTATATAGAACCCGCTAATACAGCGGCAGCATAAAAGCATGAAAAGGCAGGACTAAACATACTAATTATCAAGTAAGGAACATATCATGAACATTGCCAAAATACAAATCATAAGAGTGTTTCAACCATTTTAAAATATGTGTAAAGGTTTAAATCAATATGCTAAAGAAACAAAAGCTAGCCTATACTCTTCTTTAGAACATTATAAACAATGGCAAGTTAGATGCTAAAACGATAAATGCAATGTTTCAGCTGCAGCTGAAAATATCTAAAAAATATTCTGGTATAATGTTTCCAATATTCAAAATATGATTTGGGTCTAAAACATGCTTGATCCTGGCAATATCCATTAACCCTTCTTTTCCATACATTAACTCTATCAATGGTTTTTTCTCGTTGTTTTCTATGTAAAATTTTTTTCCAACACCATGCTCAGCAGTAACAGTGCCACCTAGCTCAACGCCTCTTTTCCATAATAATAAGCAAGCAGCTATTGCTGATTTTAGCTCTTGTTGATTTGCCGGTATAAAGTTGAAATGGAGATGATTATCGCCTATATGTCCGAACAATGCATATTTCACATTTGCAAAGTCTCCAATATTATGATACACTTCAAGCATTTCGTCTAGTTTTCCTTCTGGTACAGCAATGTCAGTTGCAACTTTTGGTAAATTTAAACTCCTTAATTTATGGTTTATGGACTCTGGAAGAGAATGCCTAATATCTTTTGCCTCATCTTCAGACAACAAGATCGTGTTAATGCTGAATCCTTTATTGGAAAATAAATACTCACAGTTTTTAACAAGATCCAAAATATGATACAATTTTTCCTTGTTCAGTAGGTTTAATTCAAAATAGATTATGCTTTTTGAACCGGTCGGTATTTTTTTGGGATATGTTTCCCGGATCAGTTCTATTGAATGGCTATCAAAAAATTCTATAGCCAGTATCTGCGCATCTTTTTCTGTTTTCAGTTTTTTTACCAGCTCTATCGCCGCTGCCTCACTATTGTAAACTGCAAAAAAAGTATAGGCATCTGAAGGCTTAGCTAGCAACTTTACTTCTATCTCTGTGATTAACCCTAATGTTCCCTCTGCACCAATAAACAGATCTATGAGATCCATTCCCGGCCTGTTAAAATACCCTGCTGCATTTTTTTTAACGTTTGGCATTATATATCTTGGTAACTTTATTTCATACTTTATTTTGCCGTCTTTCATTATTTTGAATCTATTGTTTTTGGCAAAAACTTCACCCCTTTTTATGTTTAATACCTCTCCCTCAGGAATTACTACTCTGATCCGTTTCACATAATCTCTTGTACTGCCATAATAATAAGTTCTCGCACCAGAAGCATTTGTAGCTACCGTGCCACCGAGCGATGCTGAACTCTCTGTCGGATCTGGAGGATAGTAAAATCCGTTCTGTTCTACCAATTTTTTAAATAATCCTAAAGATATTCCTGGCGGCGCTATTGCATAAGGACCATCTTTATCATAGCCTATGAAAATAGTACCATCATTTTTAATATCTTTAAAACTGATCATTTTTCCAGTGTTTGAAAGCGATAATACATGCGTGAAAAGCTCAGTGCTCAAAACAGAGCCACCCAAAGGCACTCTGGAACCAGTAACACTAGTTCCAGCCCCTGAAATAGTTATCTTAATTTTTTTATTGTTTGCCTCTTTAAATATTTCCGAAACCTGGTGTTCGTCTGTTGGATATAAAACAGAATCTGCAATGCCATGAAAAATTGATGATTCGTCCATCAAATAGTTTTCAATTGTTGCTCTTTCATCAGTCCTGATTAAAACATTGTCATTCGTATCTTCCATCTTTGGAACGCATGTATTAATTATATTTACTTCAATAGTTATTCACCATTATAATTAATCGTAAATTCAATATTTAAAAGTTTTCAACTAGCTTTTACTGTTATTTGTATAAGAGTAAGATCATTAAAAAAATCTACATATGTTCGAAGGTATAGGAAAAATATAGAAAAACTCTCTCAGCCAAAATCCAGTATAGATCACTTTTATTTATCGCATTTATTCAACGATGCTTGACAAGTCAAATAATATCAAAAAAATCAAGAAAAATCTAAAGAATTATAGTTTTCTAAAAATGAGTTTATTGATTCTATGTCAAATTTCTCTGGATCATAGTCTTCTCCCGCCCACTCTTTCATACTTTCATGCTCTCTATTAGATGGGTCTGATAGTACCTCTAAAAGCTCGTAATAGCCATATACACCGCCACAATATTCTAGTGGGCAAGCTCGTTTTCCACCAATACATTTTGGATAAGTTTCTCCAGGATCCTGAGGAATTATCTTTTCTATCAAAATGTTATGTTCCCAGTTATCACCGAAATCATATGTGTATGTCATTTTTGGAGATTTTCCCATAAAAAAAAGATTGTTTAATCTCGTTTTTCTGGAATCCATTTCATCAAAAAAGTTATCTTCGTCGGGTAAGCTAAAACTTTGCCCATTAATCATGAACCTGTATAGATGATAATTTTCCCACCCCATTGCGGCCTGAATAACAAGATGCAACTGGTGAAGTGAAAAATCTGTAGGTACTAGTACTCTCCTCCATATTGACGGACGAATGCCTTTCAATGATATCTTAATTTGAAATAACAGCTTTACTTGCTTAGCTTTTGATTTAACCATTTTTTTCACATTAATAACAAATGATCTCGATGGATAATATTAATGCATAGTGATAGATAAATATCTCTTAAAAGGGATGTTGTGCATTCTTCGTTGAAATATTATCTGTTAACAAGGCTACATATTTCGATAACGATCCAGATTAAATGGCCCGGATAAAAACTATGAGCATATTCAAAATGAAATAATATTTACATATCAACAGAGATTTGACAAGATATAGCAAATATGTGCTCTAATCAATCTGGAGAATATAACAAAAAAGAAGATTGCAGTTTAATTATTGTAAAAATTAATCATTTTTGTTTCCAGCTAAATAGTCTCGCTGCAACGAAAAATATAATCAGCGATGATACTGCCAGCAATATAATCTGTAAATAGATGGTATAGTAATTGCCATAAATAAGCGTTGAATTCAAAGCAGTAATAAAATAGGTCAATGGCAGGAATTTGGATATGATCTGCAAATATTGTGGAGCAAATGCCAGCGGAAAAAACACGCCAGAAAGAAACATCATTGGAAACAGTATCAGGTTTCCGACCACTGATACAGTTTCTTCGTTGTCAGACACAAGACCTGCAAGTATTCCTAAGCCCATGAAGAATATTAACCCTGCAAAAACAATCACACCGGACAGTAAAATCGTGACTGGCGTAAATATCAAAGACGCACCAAATACCTCGATCGCTATCAATACAAGAATTATGTCTGATATAATTAACATTACGAATGAATGAAGTATGTTTGCAACCATCCACTCTGATTTGGTAAGGCCACTGAAAGAAAGCTGCCTAAATATCTTCTCTTTTCTGTAGTTTGGAACCTGATAAACCATGTTAAACATCGTTGTCAATACTGTAAATCCTATGAGCCCTGGTACATAATAGTTTACAGTCTTGTCTGACGTAGTAGATGCCACCTGCGAGCTCAAAACCAGCTTCTGAGACACATTTGCAAATTTGTAATTGACCTGGGTAAGTATGCCATTTAGCATCTGAAAATTGGTACTTGCAACCGTGGGGCTGGCCTCTCCCTGAAGAACGAGATACCCCTGCTTTCCCGAGTAAATGGCAGACGTGAAATTAGCAGGTATAAACAACGCTGCACCTATCGAATTGTTAACAATGTAATCATGCAGATTGACATTTTGCCCTATAACTTTCACATGGAAAAGCCCAGATTCATTTACTGCAGATATTATGCCCCAAGAAACAGAGGAAGGACTATCATTTTGCACGATCAAAGTGGAGGGAGTATAAGATGATCCAGAAAAAATAGCACCGAAGAGCAACATTAAAATTACTGGAAATGCAATCTGAAAAAATATGGCAGATCGTGATCTGAAATATGATTTAGCGTGAAGAATAAAATAGGCTGAAATATTACTCATTTTCATCTTCTTCAATCTCTCCTACCATCTTTATAAACACGTCTTCTAGAGACTCTCTCTTTAACGTAAAGTCTTCAAATTTTGCTTTTTTGTCGTACAGAAAATTGATTAGCGTTGTGGAATCTTTGATATCATTTAAACTTACATCTATATACGCACCGTCTCTGATTGCATTGAATCCTGCTTGTTTAATCATATTCTCTATCTCTACACCACCGCGTATTATAAGCCGGTCATTTTCATGATGTCTTTCAACAATCTCTTTTGGCGTACCTGAATCAATGATCTTTCCATGATTCATTATCGCAACTCTCTCTGCCAGCAATTCTGCCTCCTCAAGATAATGAGTGGTCAGAAGTATGCTCTTTCCTTTCTTTTTTAAATTTTCTATTACTTTCCATATGTTTCTTCGTGCTCTTGGATCAAGTCCTGACGTGGGTTCATCTAGATACAATATTTCTGGATCATTGACCAGAGACAAGGCAAGGCCAAGTTTCTGTCTCTGGCCTCCTGAAAGCGATTGGTATGGCGTGTTGATCTTTTCACTTAAATCCACAAGTTCAAGGATCTCTTTTATCTCTGCAGAAGCGTGCATGGTTTTTTTGTAGAAATTGAGCGCTTCTAGTGGTGTGCTATTATAAATAAACGAGAAATCTTGAGGCAATATCCCAACTTTAAAAATTAAGCTCTTGCTTTTTTCAGGATCTTCTCCCAGCACCATAACAGTACCAGAGGTTCTTTTTCTAACACCTTCAAGAATCTCTACAGTTGTGGTTTTGCCAGCACCATTGGGACCTAGAAGACTAAATACCTCTCCTCTCTCTATCTGAAAATCAATGCCATTAACAGCAGTAAAATCGCCATATTTCTTTACTAAACTTGAAACTGTTATTACAGGTTGTGTCATTTTAGGCACTCAAATTATTTCTGTTATTTAATACTTTGTTCAATTGCTCGTTTGTTAATTAAATCAATCATATGATAATTCCATAAAAAATTATCAAAAAATATCATCGATAGCCTTAATTGGAAACATTTTTAAGGAACAGATCCAGTTTTAGCTTTGGACAATCAATATAAATTGATGATTTTACATAAACGAAAAAGAATACAATTGTACTTTCAAAAGGTGCTCATCTAGAAAAAAAGTTCTACTGGAAAGATTTAGATGGTTAAAATTCTATGTATTTCGTGCATTTTAATATATTGGAGAATTATAATCCTGAAATGAATCTTAACACCTGCAATACAGAGAATATGTAGACCTGCATCTCTTAAAAAATATGTGCACTTTTTCTGATTTTTCAGGTATATTGATCATCCAGGGTTCTCTGTGACCTGATTATACTTATAAGATTGCTTTTTTTGAACAAGTTCTTACCTGTTATTCTATTATTTATATAACTCATTGCCTCACTCAAGCTCTCAAAGGTTCTAT
>JAVYRZ010000024.1 GCA_038729465.1 Thermoplasmata archaeon | reverse complement strand
TTCCTGGCGCTATAAACTGCATGTAACTGTAAGAGCCGGTTGGTAAAATCCTGAATTTTTCAAACACTGACCCGAACACAACAAGCCATAATATTGGCTGTATCGAACGTGTGATAAGGTCCGTGTAATCATGCCTGATCCTTCTTAGCTCTATTTCCATAATTGTCCAGATCTTACCTAGATAACTTTCTGTTTTCATGCCAATCGCCTCGCAATTCTTCTCACATTTTTGGTATCTCTCCATTGATGAGACTCTTCAATTCTGCCACCGGTGTACATCAAAAATACGTCATCGAGAGTGTTTTCTCTGGTATGCATCGATTCAATATGCACATTTTGATCGTACAGTTTTTTAAGTATTAAAGGCACGTCATAATCTACATTCTTGACTGGTATTTCTATTTCAGATCCGTTCACCACCGCTCCAGATATTTCCAGTTCATGCACTGGCTCAGACAAACTTATTTTTAGAAAATTGTCGCCAATGCTTTTTTTGAGGCTGTCTGGAGAGCCAATAACCATTATCTTTCCGCCATTTATTATTCCCACTCGGTCGCACATTACGTCTGCTTCATCCATATAATGCGTGGTAAGAATAAATGTGGTATTGTACATTTTTCTGATTTCCTCAATCTGGTCCCATATCATCTTCCTGCTTTTTGGATCAAGGCCCACTGTTGGCTCGTCAAGATAGACTATTTGAGGATCATGAACCATCACCTGTGCAACTTCCAGCTTTCTGATCATTCCTCCAGAATAGGTTTTCACCAGCCTGTTCCGAGCCTCATTCAGACCCATCATCTCCAAAAGTTTGTTGATTCTATCTTCCCTCTCCTCTTTTTTTATATCGTATAGTTTCGCAGAAATGAGCAGATTCTCATAGCCGGTCAATGCTGAATCTGCAGAAAGATCCTGAGGCACATAGCCTATAATATCTCGGATATTCTGCTCATCTTTAATAATATCATAGTCTAGTATCTTAACAGATCCTGCAGTAGGCTGGATCAAAGTCGCTAAAATTTTTAGTATTGTGGTTTTACCGGCACCGTTAGGGCCCAGCAATCCAAATATTTCACCTTCCTTTACGCTAAAAGATATATCATCGACCGCTTTTATCTTCTTATTATATACTTTTACCAAATTTGAAACGTTAATAATTTCTTCCATGTCTAATTTCGCCTCCATTTAAAAAAGCTCATCTAAAGGTATATCCCTGTACCCAGACTTGATCACATCGTATACCGTGTTGACATCTATACTCTGAACTTCATCCTGTTTTCTGAGCCATTCTAGGAACTCGTAAAGATCTTCACTGCTCTTTCCTCTGAAATGTGTGAGGATATTATGTGAAGGTCCGAGAGATGTTGCAATATAATACACTCCCTTAATCTGCATCAATTTCTCGATCAGCTGGTTGCTATTTGTTTGAGGCTTGGTAGATATAGCCGCATGAATATGAAAAAGAAAGCCAAACTTCTTTGGATCTAAAAGTGCTTTAACTGTTATGATCCCCTCTTTTTCAAGTCTTTCTCTTCTTCTCTTGATAGTATCATTCGAAACCTTTAGCTCTCGCGCAATCTCTGAATCAGATGTTCTTCCATATTTCTGCAAAATTCCGATAATTTTGAGATCCGTTTCATCAATTTTGAATTTATTTTCATTTTTATTAAGTATATTTCTCATATTTACATCAATTAACCTTAATATTTCTTATTATTTAAGATTTATCATAGAATAAAGCTTAAAATTTAGATATTAGAAAATTGTATGGGTTATTATTCAATTTATGTATTGATCTGATTCTTTATGTCGAATTTCGATGCAATGGTTAAAATCAGAATTTTAATATATATGAAAAACGATTCCGCCTTCGGTGATTAAGATATGCATTTGAAATTGTTTATACCCGGACCAACTGAAGTGAGCGAGGATGTTCTCAAAATCTTATCAAAGCCCATTATTGGACATAGATCAAAAGAGATGTCAGATCTCTATGAACGCATTCATGACAATCTTCAGAAATTTTTTAACACAAAATATGAAGTTGAAGTTTTTACTACCTCTGGAACAGGTCTTATGGAGGGAAGTATAAGAAACATTATACAATCCAAGGTACTAAGTCTGACCAATGGATCGTTCAGTGAGCGATGGTACAAAATTGCTCTTGCTAACGGCAAAGATGCTAAGGCACTGGAATATGAGTGGGGTAAAGCAGCCAAACCAGAAGATGTTGAAAAAATGTTGGAAAAAGATAAATTTGAGGGCGTTGCTTTGACTCATAACGAAACCAGCACCGGTGTGAGAACCCCTATAGATGCAATATCAGATGTTGCGCACAAGCATGATGCACTGTTAATGGTTGACGCAGTAAGCTCTCTTGCGGGAGATCTCATAAATGTGAACAAAGCTGATGTGATATTTGCACCTACTCAGAAAGCGTTTGGATTGCCGCCGGGCCTGGCAATAGCATTTATAAGTCCTGCTGCGATGGAAAAAACAAAAACAGTCAAAGATAGAGGATATTTCTTTGATTTTGTTGCCATGCATGATTATTATGTTGAAAAAAAGCAGATTCCTGCAACGCCAGCAGTTACATTCTTCTATGCCCTGGACTATCAGCTTGAGAAAATGATTAAAGAAGGAATGGAGCAGAGATACAATAGACACAAAGAAATGGCAAAAATGGTGCAGAACTGGGCCAAGAAAAACTTCGATCTTTTTGCAGAGCCTGGCTATGAGTCTGTAACTGTAACCACTGTCAAAAATAATAAGAATATAAATGTAGAAGCACTTAGGAAAGAACTGAGAAATAAAGGCATGGAAATTTCAAATGGCTATGGAAAATTGAAAGAAAAGACATTTCGCATAGCTCATATGGGTGACCTTACTCCCAAAGATATCAAAGAATTGCTGGATACTATGGACGAGATATTAAACAGGTGAAAATCATGAAAATTCTGGTTACTGATCCAATCCACCCCGATGGAATTGCACTGTTAAAAAGCGCGGGATTTGATGTGGACGAAAAGTATGATCTTGACAAAGATTCTTTAAAAGAAATTATAAAAAACTATGATGCCTTGATTGTAAGAAGCAAGACGAAGGTTACCAAAGACGTCATAGAAGCAGGGCAGAGATTGGTAGCAATCGGACGTGCTGGCGTAGGCCTTGATAATATAGATTCAAAAACTGCAATCGAAAAAAACATCAAAATACTCAATACTCCAAACGTGAGCACTGTTTCAGTTGCTGAACTTGTAATGGGGTTCATGATATCGGCTGTTAGATACATTCCGCAAGCAACCGATTCCCTGAAAAAGATGGAATGGGACAAGGAAAAGTTCAGTGGCACTGAGCTTGCTGACAAGACTCTCGGAATAATCGGGATTGGTAGGATCGGCAGCGCGGTCGCCAAGCGTGCCAAAAGTTTCGATATGAAAGTCATAGGATTTGATCCTTATGTAAAGCAATCGAAAGATATCCAGATTGTGGATTTTGATGCATTATTGAGATCTTCAGATATTATTTCCGTTCATGTTCCTCTAACAGAAGAGACAAGGCACATGATCTCGATGAACGAAGTAGAAAAGATGAAGAGGGGGATGATAGTAATCAATGCTGCAAGAGGCGGGATCATTGACGAAAATGCATTAAAATACGGGCTTGAAAATGGCATAATCAAGGCCGTGTGCCTAGACGTCTTTGAGTCAGAGAAGCCATTTAAAAGCGTACTTCTGGATCAGTATAATTTTATTGGCACACCACATATCGGCGCGCAGACTGAAGAAGCACAGAAAAGAGCCGGACTTGAGATAGCAAGGCTCATAAGTGAATACTTGAAAACTGTCAAGAAGTGAGCGATTATGGTAAATGTTTATCCATTTAAAGGAATCCGATACAACATAAAAGAGCTGGATAAGTTAATAACAGAACCATATGATAAGATCTCAAAAGAGATGCAGCGTCAATATTACAGGAAGAGTCCTTATAATTTCATAAGATTAAACCTTCCCGACGATCCTGACCCATATACTTCGGCAAAGAATACGATCAGAAAATGGCTTGATACTCAAATCATGGTAAAAGATGAAGAACCATATTATTATCAGTATATACAGAATTTTAATTTGTTTGGAAAAAATTATCAGAGATATGGTATGTTTGCTGCTGTGAAGCTAGAAGAATATAGCGAAAAAAAGATACTGCCACATGAGAGAACGTTCAAAGGGCCTAAAGAAGATAGGCTAAAGATGCTGAGAGCCACTAACATTGATCTGGAGCCGGTATTTTTCCTGTACGACGATCCAGAGATGTTTGTTAAAAACACCTTTGAAAAAGGAAAACGAGAGCTGGAAACTGACGTTGAGGACAATGGAATAAGGCATACTATTTATAGAATGAAATCAGAAGAAATAACAAAGTTTTTTGAGAACAAAAAACTGGTGATAGCAGATGGGCATCATCGATATGAGACTGCATTAAATTATGCTAAAGAGATGGGTTTTGCTAAAGGAACTGGATATATTATGGCAGTGCTTGTAAATAAAAATGATCCTGGGCTAGTCATACTTCCATCGCACAGAGTAATAAAAGATTCTATTTCGCCAGTAGAGCTTCTGGAAAAATTAAAGCGATTTTTCAATGTAACAGAGATATCCACAAGTGAAGTTAAAGGGTTCATTAATCAAGATATAGTGTATTGTTTCAAAGATCATGCTTATGCGATCGAAATCAAGAAAGAGTATGTATCAAAAGATAGCTTGAGCCAGAACCTGAATGTATCATATCTGAACAATTTCGTGTTTTCAGAGATTTTAAAGATAAAGGACCGGGAAACTATTACATTTGAAAGATGGCCTGATGAAGTATGGAGAGAGCTTGAAAACAGTAATATGTTTGCATTTATGGTTAAGCCTGTAAGCACCTCAACAGTCTGGAACGTTGCAATGAAAGGAGAGATTATGCCGGAAAAGTCCACTGATTTCTATCCAAAACTGATATCGGGACTTAAATTATTAGACTTGAACGACAGCATAAGCGCAAATTAGCTGAATCTATTCCTATGATATTAATTTCCGATGTTCATTCGAATTACATTGCCATAAAAGAGATTCTGGAGCAGTTGGACAAAAATGAAAAGATAGTTCATGCTGGGGATGTGGTTGGATATAACCCTTTTCCAAATGAGACAATTACTCTTTTCAAGCAATATAATGTGATCTCAATTGCCGGCAATCATGACAAAGCTATTTTATCTGGCAATTTTTCAAACTTTAACGAAGATGCGAAGATTGCGGGATTATTGACAAAAAACATGTTAAATTCTGAAAGTTTCGCTTATCTTAGATCGTTGAAACCCTCGATTACCATTATTGACAATAACAAAAAAATTGCGGTGCACCATGGTGCTCCATTCGACGAAGATTATTACATGTATGAAGAAAGCGTTTTAGAATCACTTCTCCAATACGATCGCGCAGATGTATTAGTGTTAGGACATACCCATGTGCCATATATTCGAAAATTCGGGAAAAAGATAATATGTAATCCCGGCAGTGTTGGTCAGCCCAGAGACGGAGATAGCAGAGCTGCATATATTATAATAAACACTGAAAATATGAATATTGAGCTTAGAAGAGTAAAGTATAATATAAAAGAAGTATCTGATAAAATTGAAAGCCTGAACTTTCCTGAATTTTTAGCTAAAAGACTGTTTTATGGCATTTGACAACATAAAAATACTGGCAAAATAGATATACAATTATGCAATTAGCCAACCGTGAATATAAAAAGCATAGCCGCATATGTAGAGCTTACCAAACCGAAAGTTACTGCGCTGCTTACTTTAGGTGGCATAGCTGGTGGATTTCTAGCATACAGCCACAGTGCTTGGATCAGGATAGTAATAGGCACGATAGCAGTTATCATTGCTTCAAGCGGCATTAATTGTATTACAAACTATATTGACCGGGACATAGATGCAGTGATGGAACGCACAAAAAACAGACCCTTACCAACTGGCAGAATCACGCCGCCTATTAAAGCTGTTTATCTGGGCATTGTTTTAGTGATACTTTCTATTATTATACTGATCCCATTCTCTATATATGCAGTAATTTGGATTATCATTGGAGTGTTGTTCGATCCTATATTTTATAATTACTATACAAAACGGAAGACTGCTTGGAATATTATAATAGGATCTTTTGCAGGCGGTGCTCCTGTGTTTGTTGTTTGGGCCACTGTTACAAATCAGCTATTCAGTATCTATCCATTCTTGTTATTTTTGCTAATAGTGTTATGGACTCCTATACACATATGGAGCCTTTCAATCAAATATGTTAAAGATTACAAAAATGCAAACATACCTATGTTGCCAGTCGCAAAATCGGTAAGTTATACTATAAGAACAATAGGTATTTTCTCTATATTATTATTTTTGGTCTCAGTAGCTGTCTATTTTGAATTATCCCTGAATTTTGTAATAATGGCAGTTTTAATTATAATAAACCTGATATTACTGATCTATAGTCTGTCACTTTTTTTCAGGGCTTCTGAAAAAACAGCATATATTTTGTTCAAGATCACAAGTCCCTATCTTGCTTTAGTTTTTCTTATTGTCATAATTCATGCTTTGATCTGAGGCTCTCTCACTTTTCTGGCAATTTCATAAAGAAGCTTGTTCTTGGGTAGTTCAGTTAACACTTCGATCCTATTTTCAAATTTAAAAGGATCCCTACTATATCTTTTTTGAACCACTTCGTATTTTATATTCATAGCTTTCAATGCGCTTTCTATTCTACTCAAATCTGCATTGAATGCTAGATGTTTTGGAACTCTTCTCCCCATATTTCTAGTATACTCTGCAAAAAAGTAAGCCGGGTATACAATAACAGTTCTCATATCCAAAAAAGTTTATTGTACTAAAATGCCGTTGATAAAGCCATGTTGTCCTGGTCTGGACGTAATTTTAGCCAAGCCTATCTCAGTCTGCACTACTGCACCTTTAGTCATTATATTTCTGTGCACAAAGTGTGGATTTGCATTATTTTCTTTAACTGTGATGATCTTGGCTTTTTTAGAAGTTTTAGTTTTTGGATCGTAAACCACCATAGTGTCAGATACCAGCACTTTTATTTTTGCATTACCGCCTCTAGTTCTGACCGCTTTGGTCTTAATATTGCCAATTTTTGTATGTATTGGCACGCTTCCTGCCTCGTATTTTTTTCGTTTTCTATAATCTCGATATCTTCCACCCGTCATTTTCCTGACAGGTCTACCTTGCCATACTGCCATGATTAAACACCTAATTCAGGTAAGGAAAATAAGCAGTTTATATATAAACTTTCTTATTTCCTTTAAATTTGTCATATTATTTTATCATTGTGGCGGAGTTCTTGATCTTCCTATTCCCAGTCTACCTCTTCTTGTCAAAATAGCTCCAAACACCAACAGAACATAGAGCACCTCTGCGAATATAAACATGTAAACAGATAAGGGCTCAACATAATAGTTAAAGTTTACATCATTGACCATGTTCTGAAAACTGCTTTTGGAAATTAATATAGGACCTAGCAACAATGTATAACTTTTGTTCTGCGTCACATTTATCTCTATCAAATATTTGTTTTGATAGGTTGTAAGGTTCGTTAAAACAAGCGAGAATGTATAGTTTTTATTCGAATAGTTACTGTATGGAACCGTTACATTGTACAGATGTACCGGCGATGAATCCAGGCTGGATAATGTAGATACATTAAATGTTGTGTTTGTGCTCAGTTTTGAGATGTATGTGACTGTATATGTTGAGGCAGATGTAGAAATATATGGACTAACTGTGATGCTTGTCACATTCTGAGGAGAGTTTGTGCTGTAAGTGGGCTTGGATAAAGAGCTCATAGATTCAGAGGTTATGATGGGTGTAAGCACTGCCATCATCAAAAAAATTCCGATTACCAGCGCTATTGATCCTATTATCAGTCTGGGTTTTGTTTTCCAGAGCTTTAAGTAATGCAATGTCAAAAGCATCACGAATGGAAGTACAAGATATGCAATCGTGGCAAATAACATTAAGAATACGAACACTACTACTAATAGTACCAGCATAAAAAGCGTAAATATATATTTATTTAAAAATTGAGCCATTACATTCACTATATATCTCTCTATTATTTAAATTCTTTTTATAGTAATTTTCAGTTTTTTATCTTCAATGTTCCAGTCCTTCGAATAACCTTCTGCCTGTCCAAACTCTATGGATTCAGATAAGGACTCTTTCATCATATAATCTTTAAATTTCTGAACTGCTGCTATAATATCTGGATCTGCAGTATATATGGCAGTCCTTATGTTCTCAGAGTATCCTAGTGATAAATCCTTTCTCATAGTCTGCACTCTTCTCAGAATTTCATGAGCCAGACCCTCAAGGTACAGAGATTGATCTATTTCGGTGTTAATAGTAACCTCCAGCTCTTTATCTGCCTGTACCATATAGTTGGGCAATGGTACCTTATTTATGATCAGGTCTGATTGTTCCATAATATTACCATTTACTGTGATTTTACCTTCTTTCTCCAGTATATTGATTACTTCATTCACATCTAAAGTTTCTATTTTTTGCTTGATCTGATCTAGATTATTCTTGAACTTGGGGCCTGCATTTTTAAAATTCAGGGATATTTTTAAAGTGTAAGATTTATAAGGTATGTCAGAAATAATTATGTTTTTAGCATTTACCTCTTCGGCAATGATCTCTTTCATCTTATTTACAATCTCATTATGCGCTGAATATACTATGATCTCTTTGATCGGCTGTCTCAATTTTATATTGGCTAGCTGTCTTGCTCTTCTACCCAACTCTGTGACTTTTATGGCTATGGCCATCTCATTCTCTAGCGTGCTGTTGATCTTGCCAGCATCTGAAACTGGATAGGGCTCTAAGTGGACCGATTCCTTGCCTGTAAGGTCCTGATAAAGACGGTCTGCTATGAACGGTGTGAATGGGGCCATTATTTTAGAAAATGTAGTCAATACCTCATAAAGAGTTGCATATCCTTCTTTTTTGTCTTCGCTCATCAATTCATCCCAGAACCTGCGCCTGGATCTTCTCAGATACCAGTTGCTCAGGTTATCAATAAACTCTTCTATGACAAAGACTGCTTTATGCGGTTCATATTGATCCATATGTTCTCTTACCTGTGAAATCATACTGTTCAATCTTGATATGATCCACAGGTCCAGGCTATTGTGCAGCTCTACATCTTTTACGGGTTCAAAGTGATCTAATGAAGCATTATTTACAAAAAATAGATATACATTCCACAGGACATCAATAGTTTTAGACTTATATTCGCTGATAAGGTCAATGCCCACCCTCTTATCTTTCCACATAGGAGTAGAATATAAATATAGTCTCAGTGCATCTGCTCCAATCTTGTCCATGATCTCTACAGGATCCTGTGAATCTCCTTTGCTCTTACTCATTTTCTCTCCTTTCTGGTTTAGGACAAAGCCGAGGGTATATACGTTTTTAAACGCATTGCTGTTAAATAGTATGTTGTTTATTACATGTAACGTATAGAACCAGCCGCGGGTCTGATCAATAGCTTCGGTAATAAAATCAACAGGAAATGACTCTTTAAATTCTAAACTGTGCTCAAAAGGATAATGAAACTGTGCAAACGGTGCAGATCCCGAATCAAACCATCCATCAATTGTGTAAGGTTCTCTCTTCATTAATTCACCACATTCACATTTTAGCATAATTTCATCTACATTAGGTCTGTGAGGATCAAACTGCTCTGGAAAATTTATCGCATTAGCCTTCAATTCCTCAAAGCTTCCAACTATTTTATAATGCCCATTTTTACAGCGCCATAATGGCAATGGCGTTCCCCAGTAACGCTCCCTGCTCAAAGCCCAGTCTTTCGCCTCTTTTAAAAAGTTACCAAATCTTCCATTTTTCAAGTGTGCCGGAATCCAGTTAATGTTCTCGTTCGTAGAAATCAGAGAGTCTCTAATCTCAGAAACTTTGATAAACCAAGTATCCAGTGCAAAATATAGCAAAGGTGTATCACAACGCCAGCAAAATGGATAAACATGTTTTATTTTGGTAGATTTGTAAAGCTTATGCTCTGATTTAAGATACCTTATGATCTCTCTATCAGCATCCTTTACAAACATGTCTTTCCATGGCCCTACTGTGAATTTACCCTCTGTGCTGAGCGGATTAATTAGCTGAATTCTTTCTCTCTTTGCAATTTCAAAATCATCTATGCCAAATGCGGGTGCAACATGTACTATCCCAGTTCCTTCTTCGGTACTCACAAACGATCCTGATACTACATAAAAAGCGTTTTCTTTATATTCTTGAATATCTATCAAGCGCTCATATCTCATGCCTACTAGCTGTGTCCCTTTCAGCTCTTCCAGAATCTTATATTTTTCAAATATCGAAGATGCCAGCGCTTTTGCCAGATAATATATCTCACCATCAGACTCTATTTTTACATACTCTATATTTTCGTTTACTGCAAGAAGCAGATTAGAAGGTAGAGTCCACGGAGTAGTGGTCCACACTAAAAAATAACTGTCTTCTCCAACAACCTTAAATTTTATGTACACTGAAGGATCTTCTGTTTCTTTGTATCCTTGCGCAACTTCATGGCTGCTAAGCGGCGTACCGCAGCGTGGACAGTAAGGCACAACTTTATAGTCTTTAACAAGCAATCCTTTATTCCATATCTCTTTAAGAGCCCACCATACACTTTCTATATAGTTATCATTCATTGTAATGTACGCATTTTCAAAATCTATCCAGAACCCAATTCTCTTACTCATACGTTCCCATTCATCTTTATATTTGAAAACGCTGACTCTGCATTTTTCATTAAACTCTTTTACGCCATACTGCTCAATTTCCCGTTTAGAGTTTATTTTTAACAACTTTTCAATTTCTAGCTCTACAGGCAATCCGTGACAATCCCATCCGGCAATGTAAGGATATATGTTCTTGCCCTGCATTGCATTATATCTGATAAACAGATCTTTCGAAGATCTAGTAAGTGCATGGCCAATATGTGGATGTCCGTTCGCTGTCGGAGGACCTTCAAGAAATATATACTTTTTATTATTTTTGTTTAAAGTCCTTAATTTGTCGAAAATACTGTTTTTGGCCCAGTAATCAAGCATTTGCTGTTCCATCTTTGGATTGTCTAATTTTGTATCTATAGAGTTAAACATTGGAAAAACACTAATTCACTGTTATTTAAATATTTTATGGTATGGTGTTTCACAATTTTTGAATATTGTGACGTCCTCATCCAGCTAACGCATGGTGATTCCGGTTTCAACAATTAAGTAGCCATTGTTGGCACTGCTCAAATCAAGATCGTGAGCTCGGGATTGCACCTTCATAATTTTCAAAATGTCAAAGGTAACCGGTCCTAAAATTGCAAAAAATATAAAGAGGCCCAGAACTTCTCATTCCATAATTCTCTTTTCTCTCCTGATGTTATTGTTTTAACTGCATTTAACTTGAAAATATTGTGCAATCATGTTGATTTGGAAAGGATCCTTATCACATCGAATGCTCTGCTATTTCCCTTACCTTGAGAAAAACTGATGTGACAACATTGATAAATACTTTCTCTCTATATTTCACGAGTTGGATAAAATGGTAATATAACGAATAGACTAAATCCGATCACTCTCCATCTCATAGATCTAAAATATAATCATATAATATAACCATTTAGCTCGTTCTCATTCCCAACCTGATAAGAAGGATTTACAGTTCTCAAATGTTAAAATTTTATTCAGCATGAAAAAAACACTAGCTTTATATCTATTTATTAATTTTATCATCTTAGATGAAAAGTAAATATCTTTCAGTTAAAGACTCGGATGTTGAGCAAACTCTGAAAATGTTAAAAGATGCTAAACTGTTAAATTATGGCCTAAAATTTAAAAAAAAAGAAGGATATGTTAAAATCCCGGTTTTAGAATCTGATTCCGACTATGAAGATTTTGAATTGTCTGTAACTGATAATAATTACAAACATCATCTGAATATTCCAGAAGAACTGCACAAGTTATTACCCACTTCTTTCGATGTAATAGGAGATATTGCAATTATAAAAATTCCAGACTCACTGGCAGCTTATAAAAAAGATATTGCAGAGGCAATATGCACGGTAAACAAGCATATTAAAAAAGTTGCTGAAGATCGAGGAGTCAAAGGAGAGTTTAGAGTCAGAGATCTAAATATTTTAAAGGGCCATGACCTGATCACTATGCACAGAGAAAATGGCATAAGAATAAAGGTAGATTTAGATAAAACCTATTTTTCACCGCGTCTTGCAAATGAAAGGTCAATTATAGCTTCACAAATTCAGAATAATGAGACAATCTTAGATATGTTTTGTGGAGTGGGCCCATTCTCTTTAGCTATCGCTAAATCTAAAAATGCTAAAATCTATGCTGTAGATAAAAACCCATTTGCGATCGAGTATCTAAAAGAAAACATTGCACTGAATAAAGTATCAAATATAGTGCCTATTCTGGGGGATGCTAATGAAGTATGCAAGAATCTGGATAAAGTGGATAGAATTATAATGAACAATCCCCATCACTCACTTGATTTCTTGGACCAAGCATTGAAAATAGCAAAACAGTGGATTTATCTTTACATAATTACAGATGATTACGCCCATATATTAGAACTCTTGAATTCAAAAATTAAAAAGTTCAAATACAATATCAGACTAGTTCATGATTATTCTCCTTCTGAGGCCTTATACTGCTTTGAGATCTATTTTAATTCACTTTAAACGTAGCGTGTCCAGATTTTGCATAGAAAAACTCTCAATATTGTATCTCCTGTTTACAGTTCTTGCAAGATCTATGCAGTTTCCAGCATCGCCATGGCAAGTAATCACACGATCTGGCCTGGATGATAACGAAGATATGTACTGTATCAGCTGCTTACGATCTGAATGCCCTGAAAAGCCGTCTATAGTAGCAATTTCCATATTAATCGGGATCTTGATCATTTTGCCATGATCTGATAGTGTCACCTCTTTCTCTCCCTTCTGTATCCTCCTCCCAAACGTGCCTTCAGCTTGATATCCTACAAAAACCAGCGCATTTATTGGATCTTGAGCAAGGTACTTGAAATACTCTATTATCGGGCCTCCATTCATCATTCCTGCCGTTGCAAGTATTACTGCTGGCGCAGGATCATTTACAATCATAGATCTTCGCTCAGAATTATCAACTCTCACGAACACATCCGACAAAAATGGATTTTCTTTTTTGTGAAATATTGATTCTCTAAGCTCTTTGTTCAAATATTCAGGGTAAGCTGCATGAATTGCAGTTGCTTCCCATATCATACCATCTAGATAAACCGGTATCTTGGGTATCTGCCCGTTTCTTATCCCTTCTTCAAGAACTAACATTACTTCCTGAGACCTTCCAACCGCAAATACTGGAACCAGTACCTTTCCGCCTTTCTCTATAACCCTAGAAACCAGATTTTTCAGGTTATCCCCCGCTTCTTTCCTGCTGGGCTGATAATCAGTGTGCCCTGCATATGTGGACTCGATAACTAAAGTCTCTACCCTTGGAAACTTGGTGTTTGCAGCATTGAATAGCCATGATTTTTCATACTTAAGATCACCTGTAAATACTATATTATGTAAGCCGTCACCAATATGCAAATGTACCTGCGCAGACCCTAATATGTGGCCAGCATTGTGAAAAGTCAATCTTATATCTTTTGTGATATCTGTTGTTTCTCCATACTCTACAGTTATCGTTCTCTTCAGCATCTCTTTTATGTCTTTGGAATCGTATGGTACTTTCTCTCCTTCTGCATGCGTGAGTTTTAAGTAATCTGTGAGTAACAGCGTGGTAAGGTCCCTGGTCGGAGGTGTAAGGTATATAGGACCACGATAATTATGTTTATATAAAAATGGTATCAGGCCAGAATGATCTATGTGTGCATGTGTAAGCACCACGGCATCTATGGTCTCAAAAGGATTAAACTCTCCTTTCTTGTTGCTCGAAACACTTTGTGTCCAAACCTCTGGAACATATAAATACGGTATACCAGCCCAAGGCTCATCAGATTTTATAACACTTACATTCAGCCCGCAATCGACGAGTATCTTGCTATTTCTGGTCATTATTAGACTTGAGCTTCTACCTACTTCTCTAAAACCGCCAAGAGCTAAAATACGTACCCAGTTCTCACCACTTAACGGTGGAGAATTTAATTTGATACCTAAATCTTTTAAAAATTGCTTTCTTTCATCTTTCACTATTTTTAAATATTCGCGGATCTCTCGCACTGTTAGAGAAGGAATAGGTGGTGCTCTAACTACTTTCGGAGACCAATGCACTCTTTTTTTAATTTCGTTGAGCAAGTATCCATCTTTGCCTATCACTATTCCCGGCGCATCTGCTTCTATGATTGCTTCACTGTTTTCTTGATCAAAAAATATGTTAACTATACCACCATCTTCGGGCACTATTTTTAGTATTTCAGCTCTAGCTTCTTCTTCAGGCATTAACAGAGAAGGATCTGGTCTTATAGAAACCCTCCTTCGAATAGTCTGCGCTATTTTCTTGACCGTCTCGGGATTGCTGGAAAAATAATCTATATCTTTAGTATATACTACTATAACAGATCCTTCAAAATCTATAGATGTTATAGATACCCCTTGTGCATTATCTTCTACTGCGTTTCTCGTCTGTTTTAAAATATCTTCCCACTCAGCCATAATAAAATCTACACCTTTCTTTTAGTTTTTTAAAAAATTAAAGTAATAATTTAAAAAAAATTTTTTAAATCAGTTTTAATTTTTTCATCCTCCGTTTAATTTCATCATCATCAAATTGCACAAACCCTGCAGTTTGAGTTATTGTAGCTATTGCCGGCCCATCTCCAGATGCAGAATCGCGCTTCATTGCTGCACTTATTCCCCTAATTGCTAAATTTACAGCATCGTCAAGAGACGTGTCTTCTGTAAAATTATCTTCTAGTACACCATATACAAACATCGAGCCGGATCCTGTAGATACAAACTTATCCTCTATGGCTCCACCAGCAAGGTCTATACCAAAAACATGGTACCCTTTATTATCATAACCACCCAATATCAAGCTTACCCAGTATGGATAAAATCTACTCTGATTTAACCAGTTTGACAATAAAGTTGCAGCACCCTGTACTGACATAAGTGTCTTGTTTTTCAAATGATATAGCTCAATTTCTGCTTTTAGATACCTTGTTAAATTTTGCAGATCCCCCACCGACCCAGCAGTTGTAAGACCCAAATTACGCTCTATCATGTACAGTTTCTGTGCATTTTTATGTGCAATGAAAGTATCCATAGTAGCTCTGTGTTCAGTCCCAAGGACAACACCATCTTTTGTTACAATACCCACTGTAGTGGTTCCTGTTTTTAATTCTCCATTCATATTAAACACCCTTTATTAAAAATCTGTGTTAATCTATTATTATTTCACTGTATATAAATGTTTTCCCAGATTTGCATATCTGCTCAAGATATCTTGTAATATAGTATTTATCTCTCTGTTAGAAAATATTTGTAAACATGCTTGCAATCACTAAAATGTTTTTCAATAATTTTTTGTCTTTCGTTATGATAAAACATTACTTTGGCAGTTTTGATCATTACTTATATATCTATAAAATCTTCTATTTTGGGAATTTCGTGTATCTCCAATCTTTAGATCGAAGAATTATTAGTCGCCCTAAACTCCTGATTTTTCTTTAAAAATATTCAATAATCTCTGAATATCCAAATTATAGATATCAAAGTTTTTTAATACGCCTCTGTTGTCCATAACATAAAGAGTTATATAGTGAAAATCTTTTATCTCATATATAGCCCCGTGGTGTAGCGGCCAAGCATAATGGGCTCTGGACCCATCGACAGCAGTTCGAATCTGCTCGGGGCTGTCTATTTATATGTGAAATAGCAAAGTGCTCGTAGTAAGCCCTCTTCTGTTTCAAGTGGCATTCGACTAATGCGCCAACCCGCTTTTCTCAGAGCAAATCATCAAAGCTGTTTGGCTTGCTCCACCAAGGAAGTTCGTTTCAACAATTCTTTCGAGAACGTCATCCACACCTGAAATCACACTAACCTCGAAAGCTGTGGCGTTTCTGTACCTTTACCATCTTTCTCAAGATTCCTATTTGTATAGGATTGGTTGCTCTAGGAGGAGGGACTTTCCTCATTGATTTACAAACCAACGTAAGCCACTCTCGAGCTCTTTGCCAACGTTTAGATATCTTATCTCTATATAAGGTTTACCAAAAATCAAGGCGAAAGATTAATATTAAAAAAACCATTCTCTTTTCTCAATGAGGGGTAAGATTTTAGCAGTTGCGATTGCAATGATGTTAATTTGCATAATGCACATTAACATAGTAAATGCAGAGAATACAGCTACTACAAAAATAGATGGAATCTACATTACTGGCGGTACATCTATAAATTTAAGTTTTTATTATTCTCCGCAAATTTCTATATCCGACCTATTTTATTTATTAAATCCTGCAAATAGTTCATTATTATCTTCATTTTTATCATTTTTAGATTATAAATATCAAAACATAAACGGAGAAGCATATATAGTAGCATACAATAATACTGCTTTCAAAAACTACAGCTTTGACTTTTCTCTGAATTCTCAAAAATTAGTGTATAATATCAGTATAAACCTTACAAAAGTGATTGGAGAAGGATACATTGCTAATAAGATGTATATCTGCTCAAACTATACTGATTTTGGATGGAATCTACTTAAGTTCAGATTTACTTTTGATCAGCAACCTATTTTTAATACTATAATATTTAAGAATCTAGATTATAACTATACTGTACCTCTCTCTATTAACGATGAACCATTGCTGTATATGGGCACTGACTCTTTTTTATCTTCTTTCAATCCTTTTTCATTAGCATACCTCGATTTTCCAAATTTTAATTTTTTCCCAGATATGCTAAGCGAGATCAATAATTGGAACTTTGAAAATGGCTCAGAATTATTAAGTGATCCTCCCATAGGCTCTATAGGAACTCCAGATCACTGGATTAATGCCATATTTTCTAATACTATCACCTCATATAATTACTCATACATATTGCCGAACTTTAGTGCAAAAATCTTAGCCTATCCTTCCGCATCAGCTTACAAAATATCAATTTACAGAGGTGATCTATTGCCAGAATTCTATATTAATAGCCTATCTTTATTTAATAGTATCAATATCCCTGATTCCGAAAGCATATTAAATATCACACAAACTAATCCACTATTCCAAATTTCATTAAATGATAGCATAACAGATTTCACTATTTTTGTCAGTGCCGAAAACCTTACTGATGCCTATTATTTTCAAATATATCATGCTCCGAAACTGCAAATTATGGATTTAATAGGAATTAATAGCACTATATTCATATCTGAAAACTCAACACTCAAAGATATAGGATTTGGATCTGATAGCATAAACAACTCTCAAAACATTAATATTTCAGGTAATTATATAAATATTAATGGATTCAAAAATCCGATATGTGCTCCAAACTATACATATCCATATTTTGATGATCCTATAGGACCTATATTTGTAAACAATAGCCTTATCTTTGCACTTGATATATTATATTTATATGACTTTTATGAACCTTACAAAACGGCTGAATATATGTTGGTGCAGAGCAATCAGATCCTGAAAAATTTTAGGAACATGTTTGATCTTTATTATTACAATGGTTCAGAAAACTTTATTAAATTAAAAACAGACGCTTGTGGAGAGGTAAAAATTTATGATTTGTTTGGGAATCAAATTAACGGTTCATCATATTATATAGATCTTAACAAGCAAGTTATAAAAATTAGTGAACTAGATCATTTAAAGACAGAGTATGAATTTCTTAATGTCAAGAAAATTGTACCTTTAATTAAAGTTTTTAAAAATGGTGCTATTGTAAATATTACTATTCAGAATATTTCTAACCTACAAGGTGTAGATGTAAACAAGACCTTGAACGTTGAGTATTCTGTTAACAATAATCTAAATATCTACAAATTAAATCTATCAAAAGGTCCAGGATATTACTATGTATCTTTCAAATTACAAAAGCAGATAGGTGAACTGGTAGTTATATACAATTCTTCCAATCTATTTACACAAAATGTTACTGTTACTTTTATATTGAAAACGTATCAAACCCCTGAAAACTACTCATTTCTATATTTTTTATTTATCATACTCTTGCTAGTATTGGTGGTTATTGTAATAGTTGGAGGTAGAGACGATTGGATATAATATCAATAATAGTTAATGAAATAATGATGGCACTTTATTCAATGTATAACGTTGCATTGAAAGGTGCATTAACATTTGAATGGAGTACTATTACCTTTCCATTTTTAAATCCATCTGTGAATTTTCCTCAATTACTTACTGGTACTGGTGCTATTCCTGCATTAGGATGGGTACCTTCTGCTTTTTTATCAAACAATTTAGAGGCAAATATCTATGCTATATACTCTCAAAACTTAATGGATGTTGCTGTAAATCTCAACATAATATTTCTAAATTATATCGTAGTACCTATTATGAGTATAATAATAATCTTAGGAGCATTAGAATATTTATTAAAATTTCAAATTTACAAAAAAGAAGATATAGGTCATATTCTGCCAAAGATGTTTTTAGGAATAGTTTTAGCATACAGTTCTGTATATTTTGCAGACCTAATTATGATGGTAAGTGGTGCATTTTATAAGTTTATATACTATATGGATTTTACTCCTTCTCAGATTCCAGGAGGTAGCATCTTGCCTCATCCGAACCTCGTAGGGATATGGAATTTGGGTGGCTGGCCGCTTCTAAACACTCAATGGTACCAGTTTTTAAAAGCTAATGGGTTAGTTATCTTTTTGTTTAATCTAGCACTTTTTGCATTGATATTTATATTAGTAGTCATTTTAATTATAAGAATAATCTGGATTCTTGTGACAATTACGTTATTGCCCATTGCTTCATTATTGCTGATTTTCAAACCTACTGAAAATTTTGGGAAGAAAGTCTGGATTACGTTTTTAGAGAGAACTTTTGAAATATTTCTTATTGGAATACCTTTAATCTTTCTTAATTATTTATCAGACCCGGTATTTTCACTTGGGATATTAGTTGTCGCAATATCAATGCCTAGTTTTATTGGAACTGTAGGCAAAGCTCTGGGAAATCCAAACAGTGGATATGTAGTTGCAAGAGGAATCAATACTATAGTTTCCAATGATGCAATTCCCGGATTAGTTTCTCCTGACAACTCGGGAGACTCCAGCAAGATTTTTGATCTTGTAGGAACGCTTGCTATGTGATCTTGTCTATAAAAATTATCCTTTATAGAAAATACTTGCGCATACGTTTGGTTAGACAAAAAATATATTAGACAATACTCAATATTCTTTTTGTATGGATCCTATATTATGGACTGAAAAATACAGACCTAAGTCTCTTAGTGAGATTGCAGATATGCAGAGTACGATTTCTGAGATTAAGAGCTGGGCAAATGAGTGGATAAATAACATTCCAAAGAAGAAATGTTTGATACTTGTAGGTAAGCCTGGCGTAGGTAAGACTACCGTTGCGCACGCTCTGGCACATGATCTAAATTGGGATCTTGTAGAATTAAATGCTTCTGACGCAAGAAATGAAGAGGTAATATACAGTGTAGTAAAATCTGGTGCTGAATGTGAAACATTTACAGAGGATGGAGAGTTCATATCTAGTAAACAGGGTAAAAGAAAACTTATCTTACTGGATGAAGCTGATAACCTCTATGAAAAAAAAGTGGAAAGTGACAAAAATGATAAAGATAAAAGAGATTATGGCGATTACGGAGGTAAAAAAGCAATTGTAAAGACGATAACTCTCTCCAAGCAACCTATAATTCTGACCGTAAACGATTCATACAAACTTTATCAAGGAAATTATGGGTCTGCACTCAGAAACATGTCCATAGAGATAAGATTTAAAGCTATGACTATGAATAGCATTATAAGAGTTTTGAGAAGTATATGCAGATTAGAAAATGTGAAAATATCTGATGAAATCTTAAAGACCATCATAGAGAAAAATAGTGGAGATATGAGAGGTTCCATAAATGACCTGCAGATCCTGGCAATTGGAAGGAGAGAGGTAACTAATTCGGATCTGGCAGTTATAGGAATCAGAGATCGAGAAGAGAATATTTACAATGCGATGGTCCAGATCCTCTCTAGAAAATTAACATTGAAATCCGCAATAGAAGAACTCAGAAAAGTAGATGAAGATCCAGATTACATTTTAGCATGGCTTGATGAAAATTTACCGGCAGAGTATTCGAATCCTGTGGATATGAATAATGGATTAAGGTATTTGACTGAAGCAGACTTGTTTTTAAGAAGAGTATACAAGAACCAATACTATCTTCTATGGAGCTATGCTTCTGACTTAATGGCTGCAACTACTATCGCAAAAACTGAGGTTTACTCTAAACATTCTAAGTTTAGTTACCCTTCATACATAAAAGAACTTGGCCGTACTAAAAATCTCAGAAAAGCAAATAACAAACTCCTGCAAAAGATTGGTTACTATATGCATATTTCCACAGATAAGGTCTCAAATGAACTATCCAATTTTAAAGTCATATTTCAGAAAGACCTTGAATTTCAAAGCCATGTTATAGAAACTCTAAAGCTATCTGATGACGAAATATCGTTTTTGAATGAATAAGGTTATGATTTCTGTTAACCATGTTAACAGCCACCTTTGAAAGTTATCATCTTTTTGATGTTTAAACTTTGCGGGTACAACCCAATACCCTTCTATCCCGTCTGCAAATGCTTTGGGAATTGCTTTTTTTATTATGTTGTATGTTGCGTTTAGATCCGCATGTATTAATCTTCTATCTGATGCTCTGAATATTCTTCTTTTGATTCTCTTTCCCATGTAAGTGTCATGACGTTTATACTCTCATTATCCAAAAATGAGCA
>JAVYRZ010000023.1 GCA_038729465.1 Thermoplasmata archaeon | reverse complement strand
TTGATGTAATGAAAAACGAGCTGGAAAATGACAAGACATATTTGCAAGATGATGATGCTTTGAGAGGTTATTTTTTCATAACATTTGTATCTTTGTATCTTTATTTCAGAATAATGAATATCATAAAGAAAGCAGGGCTAACAAAGGATCTGTCAGTAAATGAGCTTTTGATTGAATTGTCAAAGGTGTACTTAGTGGAAAATACGGATGGAAAAGTAGCATATAGTGAGATACCAAAAAAGGTAGAAAACCTAATCTCAAAAATAGAGATCGACATATTTCCTAAGATTTAAGGAGTTACGGCTTTTAAAAAGAAGTCTTCAAAATTGTTCATAGTTATGTATATTGCGAACTCATGAATAAATATTTCGTTACTAAGTATAGTAAAAAAACCCATTAAACAAGTAGTTTTTTAGAAATTGTCAGGACGTGTAAATAATAAATTTTCTATTCATATAATATGTTATATAGAAAATTAATATATTATATAAGATTAAAGTATAATTAGGTGCATAGTTATGAAAGTTAAAATTATTGATCCGCATATAGATTCAAAGAAAATTTGGTTAGGCACAAAAACTGGAGAGATAAGAAAGGTTTTTAGGACAGTAGACAAAGAACTCTGTGATTCTGAATATTTTGTGAGCGGCATTACTTATTTTGAACCTGGGGAATCTTCATCCTACCATAATCACCCAATATCTGAAGAGGTAGATTTTATCATTCAGGGATCAGGAAAAGTAGAAAGTGATAAAGAGCTTAAAGATTTCAAGGAATTTGATTATATGTTCATACCTAAAGGAGTTTACCATAGACATATAAATACAAGTAAAAAAACAATGATTTTACTCTGGATTTATACTCCTCCTGGCGAGTTACCTAAGGACTAAATCAGAGGAAATCCAAAATGGCATCAAGATATCAACTTGAGGAGGCTAAAACATTTGATAGAGTAAAGCTTGGTAATGAGCCATTAATATGCGTTCCTGTGGTTTCATTAGATAAAAAAAGCATAGAAAAAATAAAAAAATTCAATAAAAAAATAAAACTGATTGAAATACGGTTTGATTCTATATTTGATGAATCGATTGGTACAAATGTTTTTTCAATAATAAATTCTATTGATATTCCTTACATTTTTACATTTAGATCTCATAAAGAAAGTGAAAAAGGTACCCAAGCAAAGGTTGTGGATGATAATACTAGAATTAAGTGGTATACAGAAGCTATTGAAAATGGTGCGTCGATTATAGATTTTGAACTTAGTAGTATTAAAATCAATGAAAATTTTAAGGAAGTAATTAAAAAAGCAAAGAATAAAAATGTAGGTGTATTATTGTCTTATCATAACTTTAATGAAACCCCTGATTTGAATTTTTTGTTAAAAGTAATAGAAGATGAAAATAAATACGATGCAGATATTCTGAAGTTTGCAACCATGATAAAAAAAATTTCAGATCTGTTGGTTATTGATCAAGCTACATATTTAGTTAGAGCTGCATTTAAAAAACCAATAATAAGCATGGGGATGGGTTATACAGGAAAACTTTCAAGAATATCTACGGTTGCATTTGGCAGTGATATTGTTTTTGCATATATTGGAAAACGTTCTGCACCAGGTCAACTCTCATATAGTCAAGTAACGAAAATATTGAGTCAAATATACTAAAAGGTGATGCAAGTTGTGGAAAATATTATTTAATCAAAAAGATGGAAGCTTTAAAAAAATAATTGATAACGATACTCCATTATCGGATGGAAAAATAAGATTCTCACCAAAGTATTATTCAGTTTGTGGTTCTGATAAATCACTTGTAAATAAGCATAGAAAATTAAATGAACCTGTTGTGATTGGCCATGAGCTCTCAGGAAAAATAATAGACGGAAAAGGTTTTGATATGACAGGTGAACGATTAAAAACCGGCGATATAATTACTATCTTACCTAACTATTTTTGTGGAAAATGTATTGATTGCATACATGGTAACTACAATACTTGTAGAAATAAAACAATAATTGGAGTTCTGGTAGACGGTGGCCTATCTGAATATTTGGATCTTGATCCAAAATTTGCAATTAAGCTACCTTTGAACTTACGCGAAGAGCTGGGAGCTTTTGTAGAACCTACTGCGGTTGGGGTTCATGCATTAAATAGATTTTCATCTAAAAATAGGACTTTAATTATTCTTGGTGGTGGAGGTACAGGTGCTCTAGCATACATTGGTGCAAAACATTTGGGGTTTAAAGAGGTAAGAATTGTAGAAATATATGATGAAAAAATAGATAAATTACATAGTTTAGGATTCAAAGCATTTAAAGATATAGAATCAGCAATAGGGACTAATACAAATGCTGTAAATATCTTAGATACTGTCAGCGATGATACTAGCATTAAAAAATATGAGAAAGCAATGGAACTTGTAGCATCAGGCTCTGAAATTATCATAACGGGATTAGGAACTAATGATTTAAAATTTTCAAGTGACTTATTAATCCGAAGAGAAGTTTCAGTAAAAGGATCTATAATCTACACTCCTGCAGATTTTATTATTGCAAGGGATATTATAGTAGAGCATCAGGAAGATTTCTCTAAATTTGTTACAAATATTGTGGACTTAAAATCCCTAAGTGATTTAAACGAACTGAATAATATAATCTTAGATAACAACAACATTAAAAACTTAGTAAGATTATATTAACTTTAAATGAAAAAAATATCATTCATAATAATAGTTTTTTCATGGCTTGTATCTTTGCCTGTTGTCTTAATAAGGCTAGTTTATAGCATTACTATAATCCCAATTACAGATTATTTGCACATTAACTATTTTTTGTCATCAGTAATTCTATCATCATTTTTTGTAGGTTACGTAATTTTTAGTTTGCCAATGAATCATTTTGTTGACAAATACGGTTATAGAGTAATAGGTATTTCTATGTTATTTCTTTCATTGTTAATATTTTTATTTACTTTTGTTACAAATTTTACAGATGCAATAATTTTAATAGTATTGATTGGTGTGACAGCCACGCCTACATATACAGGAGCAATTAAATTAATATCGGATAGGATTGAATATTACAGAGCAACTGCCATTGGTATTCTTAATACCACTGGACCAATAGTTCTTTTTTTATCTAGTTTTATATTACCATCTTACCTTAGTCAGTATCGATGGCAGTTAATTTATGTTTACATTTCTATATTTACTCTGACTGTTGGAATACCATTCTTTTTTATTAAAAATACCTCATTTTATAGTACGAAAGAATCAATTAATATTAAATCCATAATTGCATCATTGGTAAAATTTTTTGGTCTTTGGGGTATGTGGGGTACTTCAACATACTTATTCTTGCTTGTGCACTATTATTTTCATCTTAGTTTAATCGATTCTGGAGTAATTACAGGAATATTTGCCATTGGCGGTTTAATCTCTGTGTTTACAATTGGATTTATTTCAGATATGTTTAAAAAAAGAGAAGAAATTTCCAAGATTTTCTTGATCCTTTTTTTTGTGATGCTCGCTATTTACTCATTTTTACCCGTATCTAGCCTTTATCTATTCTCATTTATTTTAGGTTTTATTGCTTTTGGTTACAAAACACCTCTTGATACATATATCTCAGAAATTACAAAAGGTAAAGAAGCAACATCAATGGGCCTTGCAAATCTTATATCTCAACCAAGTTCAATAATTGTACCAATAATAATTGGTTATATAATTGCCTTTACTGAAAATGTTACCATTGCATTTATTTCGCTTTCTATTGGCCCTCTTATAGCATTTTTATTGATTATGAAACTGAAATGAATAGCTCCAGAATCTATTATTACTAGAAACTATAATAGAATAATTTTTGCAATGTGGTGAGTTCTGTTAATCAAGTAAACTTTTTTCATAGAAGAAGAAAGAACATCATATGATCTTTAACTCTTTAACTTTTAGATGCTCATCTAAAAATAAAAATATTTTTCTTTTCTCAATGTTCTTTTCATAATACCAGATTTACCACTCTTCAAAAAAGAAAAAGTTAATCTTCATCTATCATAATCTATTATGATCAGATTTCTTTTCAATGGAAGTATTTAATTTATGTCCTTTTGTTCTTGGTTTGGGCCATTTTAGATTTAGACAATATAAGATGAGAATATATATATATCATAATAAATGTAAGTATTTGAGCTCACGATACGGAAACTAATTTGAGGATATTATAGTTTCAAAAAAAAAATAAAAAAGATTAAGAAGTAGAGACTTTTTCAATATGTTTTTCCATAGGTTTGTAGGTAGTTACAATGACTGTACCAATGAAATATATTAAACCGACCAAGACAAGTAAATACATACCTTCAGTATATGCTTTAGTCGTTGCTACTGTGGCTGCAAATATTAGTGGTACTATAATACCCCACAGTGTTTCCCAAAAACCGATGTGCCCACCAAATTGCCCAGCGTATTTTGATGGCACTAAAAATGAACTAACTGCCCATTGTATTCCAGACCATCTTAGGAAGAGAAAAGTAACCATAAGAGTTTCTACAGCAGCTATTGGTGAAGTTGCAAAAATAGTGGCAAATAGCCCGAAAGAAACGCCTAATGAACTTACTGTAAAGCCAATCTTCATACCTACATTAGGACCATGTTTTTTATTAATAGAGTCTATAACAAAGCCACCTATAATTTCGCCTATGAATCCAAAGCCCCAAATTAAAGCAGTGTACGTTATTGTCAGAGTCAATGAAAAGTGTCTAGCATAAGAAAGATACATAGGTAACCATGTAAATAGTCCAAAGAATACTCCCGCCTGTGCGCCTAATCCCATCATAGAACCCCAGTAACTACGATTTTTAAACCAATCACTTACGCTAGTCTTTGACTGTTCAACCTCTACATTCTGGTTTTGTAAGATGTGATCAAGTTCTGCTTTTGTAATTTTTGGGTGTTTTTCTGGTGAATCTACAAGCACGACGATTAAAATCATCATTAATGCAATTGTTAGAATACCACTAATTAAAAATCCTAATCTCCAAGCTAAACTAGAAGCTACTAATCCTACTAGCAACAACATTAATAAACTACCCAAAACGTTGCCTACATTTACACCAGAATCTTGAATGGTAGCGCTTTTTGCTTTCTCATTTTTGGCAACCCATTTCGAAGTAATTTTAGTAACTGCTGGAAAACCAACAGCTTCTGTAATCCCAAGCAATATTCTCACTCCAACCAAATAAAAGGCTGAAAATGCGGCGGCAGTTATTGTTTGGACTACACCCCAAGCAGTTCCAAAGGTAGTTATAGCTTTTTTTGTACCACTTTTATCAAGGATATAACCAACAACTGGGTTCATAATCAAATATCCATAGGTAAAACCATCGCCAATTATTGCAACTAGATAAGGACTTAAATTGAATTCTTTGGTCAACACTGGCATAGCAACTGTAACTACACCCCTATCTATGTAGTCAAAAGTTATAATTGCAAACATCAATAAAACGATAGTCCATCTAATATTCCCTATTTTCTTTACTGCTGTTTGATCAGAAGGCTTGTCACTGTTTATCATACTTATCTCAATTTTAAAAGTATTATATAAACATAATATATAACATATTAAAAATTTTTATATACAATGATTAAGAATTATCATCATTCCAATATTCATTCTGATAATTTTTATATCGTTACAAGGTTTATCTATTTGAAATAGCACTATGACAAATATTAACCTAGATCTTAGTTTTGAAGAACACTTTGTTTTTCTTGACACTCTCCAAATATCTCTCTATTTTTATTGTTTCTTCAGCAAAATTTAGAAAAAGTAGAAACAAGCAGATAGTTATGAAAAGATAGAGATATTCAAAACAATAAATCATACTATAGAAATTGTAAGAGATAATAAGTTTGAAAAATTGATAAAAGTGCTATATATCATAGCGTTTTTACAAATAGAAAAACTTTAAAATGATTTTATAGTTTTATAAAATCTAATCCAAGGTCCTTTAAGGTTTGAGGTAATGGCTTACCAGTTTCAATGTCCCAGCCCATCTCTTGCCTGTAAATTCTGGTCATTTTATCCAAATTATCCATAAAAGAAAGATCCTTGCCTATGCCGAATTTTGGTATGCTTCCATATCTGGGAGATGGTTTTTCAAGATTTGGATCATAACCATGCTTAAAATTAAAAACTCTAAGAAGATTAATTGTTCTTTTACCTATTGTAAATATATCTTCAGGCTTTAGATCCCAGCCAGTAGTTGCGTTAACAGCTTCAAGCAGCGGATTGTATAAACCCATCGTATTGAATCTGCAAATTACAAGTGAATTTTCGAATATATGCCAGCCATTGTATCTTGCATTCATCCTTGCGATGTCTACAGATAATTTATTTTCAATTTTTTCAAACCCCATTAATTCCCCAGCCAATGAGCCACCTTGTGATTCCAATGTTGATGTATTGGTCATACAATTATCAAAAAGCTCATACCATCTATTTCTATGATCATGCCCCCTCGGAACTACCCCTTTTAATGTATATATTCCAATATTCTTTGCCTCTGTACCTAATGCCATTGATGCAGCTTTCACGCCTTCAGCAAATAAATTACCCATTCCTTCTCTATTTACTATTTTTATCAATAATTTCTTTGCAGATTCAGCATTAGACCATTCCGCATTTATTCCGCCTAGATCCTGTATTTTCAAAATTCCCTTTTCATAGCATTCCATTATAAAGCCTAACATCCATCCAGATTCATTAGCATCAAGTCCTAATTTATCAACTAAGGTAGCAATTTCAAAAACTGATTTAGGATCGTCTACAAGGATCTGCGGACCAAATGCTGCAACTGCCTCATATTCAGGTTCTTCTATCCATTCATTTTTGTAATCTCCATCGCTTAATTTAACATATCTATTGTGCGCAATTCTGCATCCCCAACATGTCTTAATTTTATGCTCAAAGTGTGTTCTAGTATACTGGCCACTTAACTTTTCCGCCATATTTAGGGGGAAAGCATCAACATTGTTGTAATTTTTTACCGGTAGCCAGCCAATTTTTGCATAATTTACGAATCCTGATTGTGTGCCCCATTTTGAAAAGTCTGCAGAAACCGTTTTCATTACCTGGTTGTATAAATTCAGCGAGGCACTTTTTAGCCTTTCAGGATCTTTATAATTTACAAGTTTTTCACCCCTCTTTACTACTATTGCCTTTAATTTTTTTGAGCCAAATACTGCGCCTACGCCGCCCTTAGATGCTACATGACCACGATCTCCTATAAGCGCCGAAAACTTTACCAGCCTCTCTCCAGCCGGTCCAATACTAAAGACACTTAAAAGCTCTTTTTTTCCACCTATTTCTATTTTGATAGCATCCTCTGTTTGGTATGTGTCCATGCTAAGGAGGTGCTCTGCATTTTTTATATCCACATAATCTTGGGAAACAAAGAGATATTTCCATTTTTCAGCTCTTCCCATTATTATCATTCCATCGTAACCAGCAAACTTTAAAAATGCGCCCATGAATCCATTTGCTTGAGTGTCAACAGCACCATCTGTCATAGGCCCCTTCGTAACTATTGCTATCGATCCTGTTCCACCCACTATGGAACCACTCAAGGGCCCTAATGCAATTATAATTCTATTCTCTGGGCTGTCCCAAGAAGTTCCAGGTAGTACTTCTTCATAAAGATATTTGGCACCTAAACCTGTGCCGCCTACAAACTTTTTTAAAATATCATCTCCAATACTTTCTGATACTATTTTTTCGTTGGTTAGATCAATTCTCAGAATCTTATTGTGATATCCAAAATTTTCCATGATCGCAAGATATGATTTAGATAATATTTTTTTCTCTAAAGTTATTTATTTCTTTATCAGAATAACCCAGGTCTTTTAAAATCTCTGCAGTGTGTTCGCTTAACTCTGGTGGATTTTTATTAACAATATTGCCGATTGGGGAAATTGGTATTTTTAGATCCTTATCTTTATACTTAACCTCAACAAATTTCTTAATTGCATGTATATCTTGTAAAAGGTCCCATGGTCTGTTAAATACTGCATAACTTATACTTACATTATTTAGTTTGTTTACTAGTTCATCAAACTCAAATTTTTTTATAAACGATTGAAGTTTAGGAATTAATTCTGGTCTTTTTTCATGTCTATTCTCATTTTTCTCTAAAAAATGATCAGTACATAATTCGAATTGAAATTCACTACAAAATTTTTGCCACTGTTTATCTGTTGTAATACCAATAAAAATTTTTTTATGATCTTTTGTTTCAAAGAAATCATATATGCCCCATGCAAAACCTTCTTCGTTTATTGGCTTTAATGGTGAATTGTTTATCTGGTAAGTTGTAATGTGCTGCCCCATAAAAAACAGAGCCGTTTCAAATAAACCTATCTCAATATGCTCTCCTTTTCCTGTTTTTTCTCTATTGATAAAAGCATTCAATGCTCCTATAACAGCAAACATAGCAGAACCAATATCTATTATTGAGCCTCCCAATCTCATTGGAAGATTGTTAAGACCTGTCATGTAAGCTACTCCAGTTTCAACTTCTATAGGATAATCTAGTGAATTCCTATTAGAATAAGGACCATGGCCATACCCTTTTATAGAAACATATATCAAAAGTGGATTTATCTCTTTGAGGATGTCATATCCTAAATCAAATTTTTCCATTGCGCCTGCGGCTAAATTATCAATCAAAATATCTGCTTTCTTTATGAGCGTTAGAAAAATTTCTCTACCTTCTTTTAAGTTCAGAGTCATGCTTTTTTTATTTCTATTGTAAAAAGGAAAAGCTCCACTGCTAGATTCTGTTAAATGCCTTGAAATATCTCCCCTATTTGGTTGCTCTATTTTTATTACTTCAAATCCAAGGTCTGAAAATATTAGTCCTGCAGTAGGTCCAGCTACAATTTGGCCAATTTCTATGACGGTTACCATTTTAATCCCTTACCATATTTATAATATCATTTTCATTTAATGCCTTACCCGTTTCCACAACTACATCTTTAATTTTTTTTACCAGTGTTGCTAATTTTTGTTCATCTATCTTTATATTATTATTCTGTAAAATATTTTTAATCATATTTCTGCCAGTATAAACATTAATTGAGTATTCATTTTTTTTAAAGACATTTTCAAAGGCAGCATGAGTTCCTGCCGTACTTATTCTAGTATTTTTTCCATAAATTGGAAAATTGTTGAGAAAACTTATATTACCAATTTTTTCATAAATTAAACTTTCTAAATATTCATATGCTTTTAAGAGTGCATCAGTATCTATTCTTATGCTGTACCCTTCTTTCATTAGAAGTGTAGAAAGCGTAATAGTATCAACAATGCCATTTCTCTCTCCAATGCCAAAAATTGTTGTGTCTACAAAATTTGCACCAGCATCAATTGCTGAAATTGCATTTGTAACTGCTAACCCCACATCATTGTGACAGTGAACATTTATCGGAATAGATACTTGCTCTTTTAAACCCTTTATTATTTTATAGATAAATTTTGGGGTAGCTGAACCTAAAGTATCTGCTATTTGTATCCTATCAGCACCATTTTCTTCTATTTTCTTTGCTAATTTTATTAAATCAGTTTCATTGTATTCTGTTATATTTACCAGACCCACTTCAAGAAGCTTACCTTTTTTTGAAGCATATTTAATTGCCTCAAAAATTTTCTCACTATTTTTTATTTCAAAAGGTAAATGTAATGAAATATTTGCACCACTATCATAGATAATGTCTATATCTTCTATTATTGTCCTTCCTAGGGCAAAAACTTCTGAAAAATATTTCCTTTTTAGTATCTCTTTGGTAACTATAATTTCAGAACTATGCGCAGATGGATATGAAACTATTGCAGTCTTTATGCCTGTTTTGCTGATAAGCTCTGCTAATTTTAATTTTTCTTCGATCTTAAAGGACATGCCTGGCGATTGTAAACCTTCACGTAAAGTATCATCAACTAACATTAATGGAGGAAATAAAATAGTACTTATATAATTATACTCTAACATATTAAATTATTGTGTTCTAATTTGGCAATAATTGGCTGCTGAATTTATACACTTTTTTATTAATATCTCTATATTTCTTCTAAATCCACAGAACCATACGCTCGTTCCATAAATTCTAACTGTATATTGTTTAAGTTAGTCTGTTATAATCTTTTTTATATCTTTATCCACAGACTTTAATATTTTGCTTTTTCATACGTTTCTTTGTTACCAATTCCATGTATTTTCTAAATGTTGATGCTATATCTCCTTTCTAAATATTAAGTTCACATACTTCTCATTCCATTTGTTCTGAAACATTGTCAATACTCTTCCTGTGGATTTGTTACCAAACCTTTTTCTCACATTTTTCCGTATCTTCCGAAAAAATTGTTTCTCCTGTTATTTGTCCTTAGTACTGTGCAATCTTTATTGTTTGCAAATAGCAGCTCTTTTCGCACTCCGTACTTTTTTATTATATGTTTTGTAAATTTGTATAACTGGAGTTTTGTGTTTTTGAAAATCTTTAAATTTTAATGTTATAGATCTCTGTCATAGAATGAGATCTATATTACCGAAAATCTATAATTTCTGTTAGCACAATTTTCTTCTGTTTTGATAATAAACCTCCAATTTAAGCAATTTAAAAGATCGGTTACTTCCATGGCTAAAAGTTCTTCGAGATCAGTAGTCCATTTAAATAGTATTCATATTAATCACACAGATCAGTCGAGCTTCTGCAGATCATTAGTTTATGAACCGCCACAAATTCACCCATCACGGTAGATCTCAGTGTTCTTCTCTCTCTTTTGTAGAGTACCAGATGTTGTATTGCAAACCGAGCATACTGTTAACGCTGTCTTAAATATGATCTCTTTGATTGTTTTCATTTTATCTTCAAAAACGTTTTCTTCAGTTTCAGATCATTCTCTATTATGATCCTGGTAATAGGCTTTAGATCATAGTTAATGCCAATTTTTTGTAGTACCTCGCGAATCTCTTCCTGGCTTATCCCTTTGCTGAGAAGCCTGACCAGGTATGGCAAGATCTGTCCTAATTCAATTTCCTTTTTAGAGTCAGGAGTCTTGCCAAGATATCCCACATACTTGACCTTGACTTTTCCCTTAACTCTTCGCACATCCACCATATCGTAGTACTCTTTTCCATTTTTATTTTTCTTTTTTCTCACAACAATAGTCATGTATAATCCAAATAGGTTATACTTAATAAATTTTCGGTAATATACATTTTCGATAACAGATAGAATAAAAAATATTATTTATCCAGCATTATATTATCGCTATAGGTTAAAGCAAAATTTTAATATGAAGACATACTAATCATTTTTATAATGTTTTACATGACATTTAGGATAAAAAGTAATTGTGGCTTGTCAACGGCAGCAAATAATGTAGATAACAATATTTTTTCATTAAATGTAATAAATTATGGAACTAGAAATACAATCGAAGCATTTACAATAAGCAAAAATAGACCTGAAATTAGAAAGGCATTAGGAAAAGATTTCAATCAACTTTCAATAATCAGCGATGCAAGATTATCATTTATTTTTGGCGTAAAAGAATCACATGGTATTATGGGCGCGATTATTAAAAATGGTGGCATACCTGTTTTTCCTATTATTGCAGGAAAAGGATACGAGTCATTTCAAGTGTTTTTATTTTCAAAAAAGGACATAGATACTATTTTGAATACAGTAGAATCAAAAAATTACCTAGAAAATTTTGAATATGAAAAAATTACAAATGGCAAATTAACTAGTAATATAATAAAAAAAGTAAATACTGTTTTGTATACTTCCTATCTAAGTGATGCAGAAAAAAAGATAATAAAAAAAGCTCTGTTAAATGGATACTTTGAATGGCCCAGAGTTGTTGATCTTTCAAATATTGCAAGAAGCTTTAAGGTTTCTAAGCCAACAGTATTATACCACATAAGAAATGCAGAGAAAAAAATACTATTATCTTTGTTTGATTAGTTCCTAAAGTCAATTGAAAGATAAAACTTTATCTTGATGCCAGATTAAAAACAGAAAACTAATATTTTTCAGAAATAAATTTGTACAGAAAACATGATTAAAGTAAAAGAACTTTTTCATAGTAACTGCAAGAAAACAAATTAGTATGAGTAAGTCTAAAAAATAAAGATTAGCTATTGAAATTTTTACCAGAAAAATGATCTTTTGTCATAAGAATAATCGATGTAAACACTTTTGGTTTTGGTATAATTCATAATTGATGTGAGCCCCAATTCTTCTCCAAATCCAGATTCTTTATGCCCTAAATATGGAAGTGAGTATTCTATTCCTGTTGGTCCCTGATTTACAAAAGTTACTCCGGAATCAATTTCATTAATAGCCCTGAATGCAGATTTTATATCTTTAGTATAGATAGCAGATACCAATCCATATTTCGTATAATTTGCCAAATCAATAGCCTCATCTAAATTTTTGGCAGTTACAATAGAAACAATCGGGCCAAATATTTCATCCTTAAACAATTCATCATCTTTGTCAACATTCACGAATATAGTAGGGTAAATAAAATATCCGTTTGGAGTTTCATCATAATTGCACTTACCTAATTTAATATTTAGACCTTTTTCACAAGCTCTCTCAATATATGATTTTATTTTTTGAAACTGGTTTTCTCCAGCCACAGGGCCCATTCTAACATTTGGATCTAAGCCATTGCCAACAACTATTTTCTTAGCGTGAAATGTAAATTTATCTATAAACTCTTTTTCAATTCCTTCCTCTACAATTATTCTAGAACCAGCAGTGCATCTTTGACCTGCATTGCTAAAAGATGCAAACAGCAAGCTAGAAACTGCAAGTTCTAAATTTGCATCTGAAAGTACAATTGCAGGGTCTTTTCCGCCCAGCTCTAAAATCTGTCTTCTTTTGTATTTTCCATTTAGAACAGATAATTTATCTCCTGTCTCTGTGCCACCTGTAAACGCAACAAGTTGAACCCTTTTATCATTCAAAATAGTATTGGAAATCAAGTCTGCATTGCCAATAATTGTATTAAACACGCCGGGTGGAATTCCTGCTTCATCAAATAATAAAGAGATCATGTGTCCTACACCTGTAGTTATGTGTGATGGCTTAAAGAGCACTGAGTTTCCATGTAATAATGCAGGAGCTATATTCCAGAATGGAATTGAAAATGGAGAGTTAAATGGGGTAATTACATAAACAATACCTAATGGCATTCTGATCGTCGAAGCCAAAACATCATTTTGTTCACTTTGAACAAGATATGATGTAACTCTTCTGGATTCTCCAAAATAATAATAAAGTATTTTATAAGCATTGTTTACTTCATTTAAAGATTCACTTATTGTTTTTCCTTCCTCTCTTGTTATTAATTCTGCGATCTCTCTTCTCTTTAAGTCTATTAGATCTGCAACTTTTTTTAAAATCAAACCACGATCTGTAACATTTATTTTACTCCAGAGTTCAAAAGCCTTTTGAGCAATGTTTATAGAATTCTCTATGTCTTCTTTAAATGCAATAGAATACCCAGCGACCGTTTCTAAGGTTGCCGGGTTAATAGTTTTTTTGGTAAGCTCTCTTTTTAAAAATTTTCCATTTATATATGAATGTGCATCCATCTTCTCATCTCATTTATCATCATACATGTACTTTATCTTGCCATTATATAAATCAGTTATAGACCAATGGCCAGTAATCGGTACATCTGGTTCTAACTCAGTTGGAATGTTTATGACTGTGACATTTTCACTATTTATAGAATCTTCAACAACTTTAAACAAAGTTTCTGGATCAGTTACATCATAACCTATAGCGCCAGAAGCTTCAGCAATCTTGGAAAAGTCAGGGTTATAAAGTTGCCCATTAGCTCCATAAAATGCAGTCCCTATAAACTTTTTAGAAAAATAACCTCTCTGTAAACCCTGTATGGTCCCAAAACTATAGTTATTCATTACAAGGAATGTAACTGGTATCTTGTACTGAACTGCAGTAAAAAGGGATGAAATAGTAGAAGTGAACCCACCATCTCCTACAACTGCTATAACTTTTCTATCTGGTGCCCCTAATTTAAATCCTAATGCTGCCGGAGGTGCAAAACCCATTGTTGCCAATCCCCCAGGGGTTATAAAATTCATAGCTTCATTAATTCTGAAATATTGGGCAATTCCGTTTTTACTCCATCCAACATCTGTTATCAAAGAAGTTTCTGGATATTTATTTATTATTTCTTGCAGAACTTTTATTATGAAGTTTGGTCTTAATTTTTCTGTATCATTTTTTGTGTTCATAAAATTTTCATAGTATTCTTTTAGTCCATCACTATATTCTTTATACCAAGCATTATTTGCAATTTTAAAATCTGATTTTTTACTGCTTAGTTTTTCATTTAAAACTGAAAGGGTTTCTTTTACATCTCCCAGCAAAAACACCTGCTCAAAATAATTTTTTGATTTTTCTTTTTCATCAATATCTATCCTGATCAATTTTGTTCTACTAAAATCGAATGTATACCCATTTATCCAAGAACTTGAATTGACTTCTCCGAATCGGCAACCAAGAGCAATTATTAAGTCCGCATTAAGCGACGCTTGATTAGCATACGGATTACCCCACCCACCGAGATATCCTAAACTACGTTCATCTGACTCTGGATATGTGCCTTTGCCACCCATGGTAGTTACTACTGGTGCCTTAAGAATCTCTGATAATTTAAATAGCTCTTTTTCAGCTTCAGATAACCTAACTCCGCCACCAGCAAGTATTAGTATTTTATGAGATGATAATATTATTTCAATTGCTTTATCAATATTATCCATTGATGGCAAAATTCGTTCGCTATTTAAAGTATGCTCATCTGTGAACATATTATGTTTTTCAGTGCTCATGTTAAATATTTGCATAGGTACACTAATCAGTACAGGTCCTGGGCGCATTGAAAGTGCTAATGATAATGATCTATCTAATATTCGCTCTATATTTTCGACAGAATTTACTCTCGTTGCCCTCTTAGTAAATGGAAAATAAACCATATATTGAGACAGATCTGTAAACATATTGAGCTCTTGATGTGGACCAGCACCTTCATAAATTGATGGTACATCTCCGGATATAACTAAAAGAGCACTTGAGTCTAATGCAGCAGTGGCCACTCCAGTAGCAGCATTTAAAAGACCAGGCCCAACATGTGTAATTACTACACCGGGTTTATGTGTGGCCCTAAAATAACCATCTGCCATATGTGCAGCTATCTGTTCATGCCTTACAGATATCATTCTGATATCTGTTTCTTTAAGCTCATTATACAAGCTAAGGATAGTATGTCCAGTTAATGTGAAGACATATTCTACATTATTTTTCTTTAAAAAATTCGCTATAATTTTTCCTCCATTTAATGACTTTTCATCTTTCATAGTGAGGGATAGTACAAAGAAGTTTATAATTGTTATATCTAACTTGTTATAGCTAAATCCAAAATTATATACATTGACAAATTCTAAAAACCTACTTGTTTACTGGGTTTTTTACTATACTCAGTAATAGAAATGTTTATTCATGAGCTCGTAATATACATAATTATGAACAATTTTGAAGACTTCTTTTTAAAAAATGAATATAAAAAATTAAAAGACAAAGATAAACTATTTGAATTTAACGAGATTTTTATGATGTAAGTTAGAAATCGAGCTATAATCATAAAATTTATTATAGTTATTAGATATTGTCATTCTGTTTTAATGCTCACGCGATTTTCTAAGAAAAATTTTTATACATCGATGTGTTATTTTTCATATGCAAAGAGAAGAAGTTTCAGAAATAATAAAAAAAGAGAACGTAAAGTTTTTGCAGATGCAGTTTATGGACATAATAGGCGCTGTGAAAACAGTAATCGTTCCAAGCTCTAAATTTGACAAAGCGATGGATGACGGTGTGCTTTTTGATGGATCCAGTGTTCTTGGTTACACTACTATTGATGAATCAGATATGCGCGGAGCTCCAGATTTAAACACTTTTTTAATACTGCCATGGTACCATAACGGAAAAACTGCAAGAATCATATGTGATGTATATACTTCTTCCGGTGAAAGGTTTGTGGGAGACCCGCGATATGCATTGCAAAAGATGCTTTCTAAAGCTTCGAAATTGGGGTATACGTTTGCTACAGGCCCTGAATTTGAGTTTTTCCTGTTTAAACTCAATGAAAAAAATGAACCAACAGTAATTCCGAACGATCATGGTGGATATTTTGACTATACTCCTATAGATCAGGCAGAAGAGGTAAAAAAGAAAATTCTGGAATATCTTGATATGATAGGCTATGACCCTGAAGCCGCACATCATGAGGCTTCACCAGGACAGCACGAAATAGATCTCAGGTTCTCAGATGCTTTGACTACCGCTGATCGTATTATGACTCTGAAGGCAGCGATAAAGACCATCGCGCTGGAGCATGGATTGTTTGCATCATTTATGCCAAAACCAATATATGGAGTAAACGGCAGTGGAATGCATGTACATCAGAGTCTAATGAGTCTGGACAGAAAAAGCAATGTATTTTATGATGAAAATGCAAAATATCAGTTATCTGAAACTGCTATGCACTATCTTGGAGGACTGCTAAAATATTCTAGAGAGATCGTTGCAGTGTTATCTTCATCTGTAAACTCATATAAAAGGCTCGTTCCCGGGTATGAAGCACCAGTGTACATAACATGGGCAAACAAAAACAGAAGCGCGCTTGTAAGAGTACCAGCAGGCAGTGGCTTGAAAAAGAGGCTGGAGCTGAGAAACCCTGATCCTGCAGGCAATCCATATTTGCAGTTTGCAGTGATGCTGGGAGCCGGATTGAAAGGCATTGAAGAGAAGATAGAGCCTCCTGCACCGGTAGAGAAAAATATATACAAGCTCACAAAAAAAGAGCGTGAAGACCTAGGCATAGATATGCTACCTGGAAGCTTGGGGGAAGCTCTCGAGTTCATGGAACGAAGCACACTGATAAAAGAGACACTTGGAGATCATATATTCGAGCACTTTTTACATGTGAAAAGAAAAGAGTGGGAAGAATATCGTTCAGAGGTAACTGAGTGGGAAATAAGAAGGTTACTGCCAATACTTTAAAGGTTCAAGAGTTCAAAAATAACAGTAGCTTAATCTGCTCTGGAGTAAAATTAGTGTTTTCTCTCAACTTTTTTTCGTCTTTTTCTTTTAAAAGCTTTAAAATGGAAGGATTTCCTTTTGTAAATTTATAAATCTGCTCCAGTTTTTCATTAATTTCTTTTCCTAAAAATTCGGCAGTATGCTTTATATCAAGACCTTTGATCTTTAATTCTAACACGTTTTTATCCACGATCGTATAATCATAAAAACGGTTGTAGTAAGGTGTATCTTCACGCATTATTACAATAATTTTAGAGCTTCCGAGATCTGATTCGACAAGGTTGTTAAAAAAGTCTACGGTCTCTTCATCCACCAGAAAATAACTGTCTATGATCATCAAAAGCCTGTTTTTAGTGCAGTAACTTAATAACCCTTTTTTAAAGTCTCCAGGATCTAAATTTAAAACTTTTTCAACAGTAACTCTAAAATTTAAAAATGTTCTGTTGTTATAAAAGTTCAAGAATAGAATATTATAATCTTCTATATTGCTTACAAAATTTTTTATCAGCGCAGTTTTGCCGTATCCTTTACTGCCTATTATCACCAAAAAAGATATTTTGCTATTTAGCCATATTCTCAGATACTCAAGTTCATCTTTTCTGTCAACCAATGTTTCCTGCTCTAACTTTATCTCATAAAACTTTAAAAATTTTGTTTTTTCTATTTTAGGCTCAAATTTCTCAATTATTTCATTTTTTTGGGCCATGTCTATTATCTCAATAAGCGATAGATCTTTTCTGTTATCACTGAGCTCTTTAATGCTCTTCTTTTCATTATCTATTGAAACTATCTCTTCCTTGATCTTATCCATTATTTTTAAAGATTCTTCAATACCGTTATAGGTGAGAAAGTAAACGGATAGTTTTTTGTCTTTTCCTATTACTCTGCCTTTTTTTCTTTCTACATAACCTAGCTCTATAAGCTTATTGATTTCCCGTGGTATATGCGAAACAATGCTGTGCATTGCGTTAGCTATGCCTTCTTGCGTGATCTCCATTGGGTATTGATACCGGTCTTTTAGATTTCTGAATTCATAAAGATGTATCAGTATTTTTGATCTTATGCTTATTTTTTCCATTTCTAGTAAATATAATTTTCCAATACTTTAATATTTCTGAAAAATCTTAGAAATAAAAAGTCACATAAACAGTTTCTGTTTTTCTATAATCTCAATGCTACTGCTACTGTTTTTATATTCTTGCAAAAGCTCTTTATTTAAAATTAAAAAAGTATTGCCCCACTTAAATTTGTTTAATATTTGCAGTGCCTGCTCTTCTTCTCCAATAATTATCAGTGCTGCTGCAAGAGCCTCTGCTGTGCTTAGTATATATGGCTTTCCATAATTTACATTGTTAGCCGCAACCAAATATGGCAATGCTCTTAAATTTCCAGTGACTGTTTCAAATATTCTGTCAATATTCTTCCAAGATCCGTCAATGGCTACTAACCCATATCTTTTTATTTGTTCTTTGTCTTCTATTGATATTACTTTTTTAGAAAGCGGTGATAGTATAACAGCGTTTTTTGGCATAAAATGCGAATTGTTAACTAACTTTACCAGATTAAATTTGGATAATCTCTTAGCCGTACACTTTTTAGGATCATCTTCCTCCAGATCCATAACTATCAATTTGATCATAAAGCCTACACTCATTTTAGAGCTTTTATTTCAGCCAAAATAATGCACAATCAATATTTTAATATTATGTAAATTTATAAGAAAAAGACACTGGCAAACATGAGAAGCTACCCTTATTCAATATGACAAGAAACCTATAACAGAAAATTATTTGAATAAAGCACTTTGCAGATCATATTTTTTGAGCCATATTAACGATCTTCTAAGATTTTCAACAAAACAATGGCAAAAAGATACAAATTTTATATTTTTAAGAAATAGCAAAAGCTAAAAAGCGCATTTATAGTTTGCCAATGCATATTTACTCTGTCAATTTAAAAAATATTTAAATAAAAGAATAGTATGTGGATATGAGAGCAGATAATATAAATTAGTAAAATGGTGAATAGAAAATGAATATGCCAAACAAAATCAAAAGATATTGCCCAACATGCAAAAAACATACTATCCAGGAAGTTGAGAGAGTAAAAAAACGAAAGCCTAGTGAGCTGAATTGGGGTCAACGCCGATTTAGAAGAGCTACGGCTGGGTATGGAGGTTTTCCTAGGCCTAAATTTGAAGGCCGTGAAAAACCAACAAAGAGAATAAATATTAGGTATAGATGTACAGTTTGTAAAAAAGCAAATAATTCTCCGTCTTGGAGAGCTAAGAAATTTGAGCTCGTTGAGGTGAAATAATGGAAAATCAAGAACAAAAAATAGAGTTTAAGAAATTTAAAAACAAAGAAAAAAAGTTTATAAAGATAAAATGTCCGGACTGTGGCAATGAGCAGATCACTTATTCAAGAGGTAGCATCGAAGTAAAATGCAATATTTGTGGTGGTGTACTGGCCAGGCCTACAGGCGGAAAGTTTGAGATAAAAGGAGAAATAGTGGGAGAATTTGAATGAAAAAAAGAGCTTTTCCTGAGGTAGGAGAACTGGTCATTGCCACTGTTGACTCTGTGAAAGATTATGGTGCATTTGTAAAGTTAGATGAATATCCAGACAAGATCGGATTTGTACACATTACTGAGATATCGTCAGGGTGGGTTAAGTATATTAGGGACTATGTTCGAGAAGGGCAAAAGATCGTATGTCAAGTAATGAATGTAACTCCCTCTAAAGGGCATGTAGATCTTTCGTTAAAAAGAGTAAATGATCATCAAAAACGTACGAAAGTTCAGGAATTTAAAAATGAACAGAAAGCAGAAAAGCTAGTAGAGATCGTGGCTGAGCGATTAAATATAACTAAAGAAGAGTTCTTAGAAACCTATGAAGAAGAGCTTAGCAAAAAGTATGGATCTTTATATGGCGCATTTGAAGAAGCATCTTTGAATGAAAATGCTTTAACAGAAGACGGGTTCAGTGGAGATTGGGTACCTGAGTTTGTAAAAGTTGCAAGAGAGAACATCACGCCTACGTACGTTAAAATTATTGCTTATTTAAATATTACAGTAAAGTCAAAAGATGGAATTGATCTAATTAAAAAGGCACTGGCTCTATTAAATAATCCGGATGAGGGCATTACAGTACAGTATATAGGTGCACCAAAATACAGGATAAACGTTAAAGCAGATAACTTTAAAATCGGAGAAGAAACTTTAAAAAAATATACAAATGAAACCATTAAATATATTAAAGATAATGGTGGAACCGCCGAACTTATAAGAAAGGTGGACTGAGCAATGAACTCTAAGATAAGAAAATGCATCAAATGCGGTACTTATACACTTAAAGAGGTCTGTGATAAATGTGGTGAAAAAACGGTGATGAGCATACCACTCAGATTCTCTCCAGAAGATAAATATGGAAAATATAGAAGACTAATCACAAAAAATAATGAAGGTGGATAATATGGATAATGTTATGATAAAAGAACTAAAAAAACCAAGATTAAAAGATCCAATATTAATTGAAGGGTTACCGGGAGTAGGCAATGTTGGCAAGATTGCAATAGAATATTTGCTGGATCAATTAAACGCAGAGAAATTTGCGGAAATATATTCAAAATATTTCCCGCCACAGATCTTAATTAATGATGATGGAACAGTATACCTTGTTAAAAATGAATTATATTATAAAAAAACCAACAAAAAAAATGATATAATTTTCTTGATCGGTGATTATCAGGGGCTTTCAAACGAAGGGCAGTTTGAACTGTCTTACGAAATTCTCAATTATGTAAAAAAATATAATGTAAAATTGCTATACACACTCGGCGGCTATGGAATGGGGCAATTAGTAGAGGAACCAAGAACTTTTGGCGCAGCTACAAGTATAGAATTGGTAGAAAAATTTAAAAAATATAATATGATATTTTCAGAAGGTGAGCCCAGTAACGGAATAGTAGGTGCTGCAGGATTGTTGCTGGGAATCGGTTCTAATTTCTTCAATATGAATGGAGTGTGCTTAATGGGCGAAACATCCGGCTATTTTTCAGATTCAAAAAGTGCGAAAAAGATAGTTGAGATCCTTGTTAAAGATTTAAAGCTTAAGATTGATTTTGCCGGGTTGGATAAGAGAATAAGTACCATGAACGAGCTGACCACTAAATTTCAGCAACAGATGGAAGCAAAGTCAGAAAAGAAAGACGATCTAAATTATATTGGTTAAATCTGGCAAGGTTAGCAAAATATTGCGCGAGAAGGTAAACAAGATGAATAGCATTGGTTTTATTGGGCTTGGAAAGATGGGACTTCCGATCTGCAAAAACCTGATTAGCTCAGGATTGAAATTGAACGTGTACAATAGAACGCAGGCGAAGGCTCAAGAACTGAAAGAGCTGGGGGCTAAATTGTTAAATAGCCCTGCAAGCGTAGCAGAGTACTCTGATCTTATATTTTTGATGTTGACTGATTCTAGAGCAGTAGAATCTATTTTCTTTGAAGCTAATGGATTGTTTGAAAAGATTAAAAAAGATCAGATTATAGTGGATCTCAGCACAATTTATCCTTATGAGTCTATTAAGATAGCC
>JAVYRZ010000022.1 GCA_038729465.1 Thermoplasmata archaeon | reverse complement strand
TAGAAGATTCAAAAGAGCAAGAATCACAGAGAGTTATGGGAATCAATACTGGTGTAAGGAATCTAAAGCAGAAGAATTAAAAATAAATGTTATAATAATAGATGAAAGTCATACGAGCAAATGCTCATTTTTGGATAATGAGAGTATAAACGTCATGACACTTACATGGGAAAGAGAATCAAAAGAAGAATATTCAGAGCATCAGATAGAACATTAATACATGCAGATCTAAACGCAACATACAACATAATAAAAAAAGCAATTCCCAAAGCATTTGCAGACGGGATAGAGGGTATTGGGTTGTACCCGCAAAGTTTAAACATCAAAAAGATAATAACTCTCAAAGGTGACTGTTCACATGATTAACAAAAATCATAACCTGAATGATTTTAGTGGAGAAGCATTAGAATCCTATATAAAAGCTGGTAAAATAGCAAAAAGCGCAATAGAATATGGGAAAAGTATCATAAAGGAAAACACATCAGTTTTTGAAACTGTTACAAAAATAGAAAATTACATATTGGATCTAGGGGGTAATCTAGCATTTCCTGTTAATGTTTCAGCAAATGATGAAGCAGCTCATTATACTCCTTCATATAACGATTCTAGGTTATTTAAAAGAGGTGATCTGATAAAACTTGATTTAGGAGCTCACATTAATGGCTATATTGCAGATACTGCAGTTACTGTTGAAGTAGGATCGAACAACAATGAATTCTTAATCAACGCATCTAAAAAAGCATTGGAAAATGTGGTTAAGGAGATTCATGTAGGGATGGAACTTGCTGAGATAGGCTCCTTAATAGAGGATACTATAAAATTTTATGAATATAACCCTATTTATAATCTTACCGGTCATGAACTATCAAAATTTAAGTTGCACAGTGGAAAAACCGTTCCTAACTACAATAATAAAGATCATACAAAACTGGAGGTGGGTATGGCTATAGCCATAGAGCCTTTTGCTACAAATGGTGTGGGATTGATAAAAGAACATAATTACGGGGGTATTGCAATACTTACAGAGCCACCCAAAAAAGATCTGATGGGATATTATGATCTCTTATACCAGCGATTCAATATGTTGCCTTTTGCTGAACGATGGCTTAATAATATTGAAAATCATAATATAATAATAGATTGGCTCATAAAAAATAGGAATATGTATAAATTTCCAATATTAAAAGAAAAAAAGAGAGGGCTTGTAACACAAGCAGAGCATACTTTTTTAGTAACAGCCAATGGAATAGTAGTAACAACTATTTAACAGGATAGTTTGGCGAATCAGAGATTATGGTGACATTATGCGGATGGCTTTCAATCAAGCCACTTTGCGTAATCCTGATGAATCTGGCATTTTTTCTCAATGAATCTATATCTTTTGCACCTACATATCCCATTCCTGATCTGACCCCGCCTATCAACTGTAAAATCGTATCTTTAACTTTTCCCTTATATGGTATTGCTGCTTCAACGCCTTCTGGAACAAACTTTGTACCGCCAATCTTACCATATCTGTCTGACAGACCTTTCTGTATTGCACCTAATGAACCCATACCCCTATAACTCTTAAATTTCTTTCCCTCTATAAACATCTCTTCTCCTGGTGCTTCATCTGTACCTGCTAATAGGCTTCCTAGCATTACTACATTTGCTCCTGCAGCAATAGCTTTTACAATGTCTCCAGAATATCTAATGCCTCCATCTGCAATTACCGGAATCTGCTGTTTCTCAGCAATTTCTGCAGCTTGTGAAATAGCTTCTAATTGTGGCATTCCAGCACCGGCAATTATCCTAGTAGTACAGATTGAACCTGGCCCTATTCCAACTCTTAAACCATCCACTTCCAGCGCTATGATATCTTCTGCAGATTCTTTAGTGGCAATGTTTCCAGCAATAATATCAATATCCAGTTTTTTACGAATTTCTTTTATTCCTAACATAACTTTCTCGTTATGTGCATGAGCGGTGTCAATCACCAATAAATCAACTCCTGATTTTTCAAGCATCTCTGCCCTTGAAATATCAAATGGGCCAACAGCAGCACCTACTTTCAGCCTACCCTCTTTATCCCTGGTTGCATCTGGATAGGTTTCTCTCTTTTCAATATCGCTGGCAGTAATCAATCCTACTAATCTATTTTGACTATCTACGATTGGTAATTTTTCAATTCTATTATCATGCAATATTTTTATTGCCTCACTTATCTTGATATTTTCTGAGCCGGTTACCACTTCTTTAGTCATAAGGTCTTTTACTGATAGATTTTCTCCTTTATAAAATCTAATATCTCTTGAAGTCAGGATTCCCACTAACTTTCCTTCCATTATGACCGGCAAGCCCGTAATTTTTTTATCTAAAATAATTTTCTGAGCATCTTTAATCGATGTATCAGGGGAAACAGTGTATAAATCCCTTATTATAATACTCTCTTCTTTCTTTACCTTTTTTACAATTGCCACCTGTTCATCAACTGTTAAATTTCTATGGACTATTCCTAAACCACCCATCCTAGCCATTGCGATGGCCATGGCATCTTCAGTTACTGTATCCATAGGAGAACTGACTATTGGGATCTTCAATTTTATATGTCTAGAAACAGAAGAAGATACATGCGTATCTTTAGGATCAACGCTCGTTCTAGAGGGTATTAAAAGCACATCATCGAATGTAAGCCCTGTTTTAATATATTCAAATTTTTCTATAAACATAGAGTATCGATAGCATTTATAAATAAAAATATTTCGTTTTTATATTTTCATTGATTATTATAACAACTCATTTAATCTATAACGTATGTATGAACAGAAATTATTTTTTTAACATGTTTTCAAAGTATACTTGATAGGCAATATTAATGATTTTTCAAAAATTTTAACAGAAAATAGCAACACATTCTAAATACTTTCAAGATTAAAATTAATTAGATAGATGCTTTAATCAATTTTTGCGATGAAGAAAGGACAGCGGGAGAAAACAAAGAAATCCTCGGATATTTATTAGGTAATAATGACAACCCAAGAGCTATAGATAAATTTAATATACAGAAACAATTTTACTATACAGATTTATAGAGTGATTCTGATGACTGATAAAATTACAAAAATCATGAATAAAAATCCAATAGTATTAAAAGCTCCTGCGAGCAGGACAGATGCACTTAAATTGATGGCTAAAAAGAATGTTAGCGCATTACCGATAGTGGATGAGGAAGATACATTCTTAGGTATTGTGAGCAGAAGAGACATCTTTGAAAATCCAAAAGAAGAGCAAATTGCATTATTGATGCGAAAAGATGGCCCGAAAATTATGAATACAGAATCTATTGCAGAAGCAGTAAATTCAATGATAAAAATAAACAGAAGGCATATCGCCATTGTTAATGATAAAAACAAGCTGCAAGGGATAATTACCCCAAAAGAGTTTTTGAAAATAATAATAGAAGAAAACATTGCAAATCCGATAGAAAAATACATCCGTAACCCTTGTATTCCAATATATATAGATGTACCGTTAAAGGTAGTTTACAAAACAATGTCTCTTACCAAACTAACTGCATTTCCGATTATTGATGATGACTTAAACCTGGTTGGAATTATCACGGACAGGGATATAATAAATAGCGCCAAAGTAGATGTATCTACATCCATGTCTCAGGTGGGCATGGGCGAAGATGAAGATGCATGGACATGGGAAGGAATAAGAAACGTATTAAAAATATTATATTTAGAAGAAAAATTGGAGATCCCTGCCATAAAAGTAAGCGAGTTAATGATCAAAGACCCAGTATATGCGCATACCAAGACCCCTATATCTAAGGTAGCAAGTATAATGGTAGATAATGATTTTAGCCAGTTACCGGTAAAAAATGCGTATGATGATCTCGTGGCTATGATATATGATATTGATTTAATATCTGTATTATCACAGCATCAACATTATAAATAACATTTGAAAAAGGAATGTACATGTTAAGCAAAAAACTGTTTGATCTTGCCAAAAGAAGGGGCATATTCTGGGGCTCTTTCGAAATATATGGTGGTTTTTCAGGATTTTATGATTATGGGCCTATAGGAGCACTTTTGAAAGATAATATCATCTCTATATGGAAAGATTATTATGTTAATAGAGAAGGACTGGCTTTTATAGATACTCCAAATATTTCTCCTGAGGAAGTGTTTAGAGCCTCTGGACATTTAAAAGAGTTCACAGATTATATCAGTTATTGTAAAAACTGTAAAACTGCTTTTAGGGTAGATGAGCTATTAAAAGAGAAAGTGCCGGATTTTGTAATTAAAAGTAACGAGGACATAATTACAGGCATTGAAAAATTTAATATAAAATGTACGGTATGTGGAGGCGAGTTAACCAAGCCAGAGAAATTTAATCTGATGTTTGAAACAAAAGTAGGACCCGGCAACTTTAAGTCTGGGTATTTACGTCCTGAAACAGCGCAGGGTATTTTTGTTAATTTCAATAACATCTATCGATATTTTAGGGAAGAATTACCGTTTGGAGTTGCACAGATCGGGAAAGGGTTCAGAAACGAAATTGCACCTAGACAGGGGCTAATAAGGCAGAGAGAATTCAATATGGCGGAAGTGGAATTATTCTTTGATCCAAAAAACAAAAAATGGAAAAAATTTGATAATATAAAAGATTTGAAAGTTAGGATAATCAGCAAAAATCAACAAGATATGATAGAGTCTTTGAAAGATGGTGTTGAAAATAAAATTATAAGTTCTGAGGCTATTGCGTATTTTATGGGTTTAACACATCTATTTCTAATTGAGATTGGTATACCAGCCAATAAGATCAGGTTCAGGCAACACACAGACACAGAGTTAGCACATTATGCAATAGATTGTTGGGACTGTGAGATAGAGAGCTCTTATGGGTGGATAGAATGTGTAGGCATCGCAGATCGTGGCACTTATGACCTTACTCAGCATGAGTTAGAATCTGGGGAAAACTTAAAAGTAACGATAAGATATGAATCTCCTATCACAAAAAACATAAAAAAATATAAGCCAATAGAGAAAGTTTTAGGGCCTATGTTTAAAGATAAGGCACAATTGATTGCTAAAGAAATAGAAAATCATAAAGTAACAGAAGAAAAAGATTTAAAAGTGCAGGTTAACGGGGAAGAAATAGTTGTTCCAAAAGAAGCGTATATTATTATAGAAAAAGTTGAAAGAATAAGCAGCGAAAAGATCGTTCCGAATGTTATAGAGCCATCATATGGTATAGACCGTATTCTCTATTCACTTCTTGAAAATTCATATTATGAGCGGGAAGATTCAGAGTTTCGTGTTTTAAGATTAGCACCTAAAATCGCGCCAATTAAGGTATCGGTTTTTCCACTGATGCCTAAAGATGGTTTAGATGTAGAGGCCCAAAAAATTCACAACCTGCTAGTCAATAATCATCTTAAAGCATACTATGATGATTCAGGGTCTATAGGTAAGAGATATGCTAGAGCTGATGAGATAGGAATACCGTTCAACATAACGGTAGATTATCAAACTTTAAGTGATCAAACAGTAACATTGAGAGAGCGTGACTCAACAAAACAGGTGAGATTGAATATCTCAGATATTATTGTAAATTTGAGCAAGCTGATTGATGGTACATTAAAATTTGAAGTGTTATGAGTAAAGAAGAACAGTTAGCAGCTTTGATTCAGAAAGCTGTGCAAAAGGTAATTGCTGATGACTTGGCGATCCTCTTATCTGGTGGCATAGACAGCAGTTTGCTTGCCTATATTGCATCTAAACTGAAAAATATTGTTGCATATACTGTTGGAGTGGAGAACTCTTATGATTTCAAGGCGGCTGATAGTGCTGGCAAACTTTTAGGAATAAATATAAATAAGATAATTATCAACGAAAAGGACGTGAATGAAGGTATTATAGAGCTAATAAATATAGATTCTTCACAGGATGCACTCGAATTATCTTTTAATCTGCCTTTATATTTTGTGTGTAAAAACGCGAAAGAAAAAGTACTATTAACAGGGCAGGGGAGTGATGAAGTTTTTGGAGGCTATAAAAAATATAAGACAGAGCCAATGAGAATGAAAGAAGATTTGAACAAAGTTTTAAACTCCACAATTGTTAAAGAGATAAAAATAGCAAACTATTTTAAGAAAGATCTTAGAACCCCTTACTTAGATTCAGAGATACTAGATTTTTCAGGATCTCTTACCAATTCAGACAAGATTAACAATGATAGCGAGAAGATAATACTTAGAAAAGCAGCACTAATTCTCGGATTGCCAGAAGAAATTGCATTCAGGAAAAAGAAAGCGGCACAGTATGGAAGTGGAATAAATAAAATATTAAAAAAGCTTGCTAAAGACAAAAATCAAGAAATATACCAGTACATTAGCACATTAAAAAATAAAATTTAATTACCACATTCTTATTATGAGCTTGAATGGCAATTATCGAGTGGACTGAAGACTCTAAGTTTATAGCGATTAGCAGAGCATCACATGGTTTGGTAATTGACGGTGATTCGAAGATTGGGGCTGCTCCAATGGAGCTGGTATTGATTGGAGTAGCGAGCTGTACAGGCAGTGATGTTGTGGCTATTCTAAAAAAGATGCGCGCAGACCTGAAAGGATTAAAAGTGTATATTGAAGGAGAGAGAGCTGAAGAATATCCCAAAGTTTATACGCGCATAAAGTTAAAATACACCGCAAAGGGAAACATAGATGAAAAGGACCTGAAAAAAGCGATAGATTTGTCTCAGGAAAAATACTGTTCTGCCAGCATCATGCTAAAAAGAAGCGGTACTATTTTTGACATAGAGTACGAGATCGAACCCTAACCGCCACTTACAGGAGACATTATTGCCACTTCATCATTTTCGCTCAGGCGGCAGGGCTTACCACAGTACCTGTAATTTAAGGATATAATCATTTCCGGATATTTTTCTAAGTTTGGATATTTTGTTTTCAAGAACTTTAGTAATGCATCAGTATCTATTCCTTCATCTAGTTCCACTTTTTCATATTCTTTTTTAGTCATATCTCTATATATCCCAAAATAAAGCACTTTTATAATCATTTTTTTCTCTCTTTTATTTTTTCAATCACTTCTACATCTTTTATGGAAGTTATTGGATAGTTTCCAGACTCATCTTTTTCCAAATATTTAACCATGTCCCATATAGTTAGCAGCGCAATGCTTACCCCAACTAAAGCCTCCATCTCCACACCTGTCTTGTAATGCGCTTTAACACTGCACCTTGCAATTATTCGGTTTCCATCGATCTTAAAATTGAAATCTATAGCTTCAACAGGAATTTGATGGCAATATGGAATTAAATCACTGGTTTTTTTGATGGCATTGTTTCCAGCAACTTTGGCAACCTCGAAAACATTGCCTTTTTTGATATTATTATTTTCTATTTCTTTAATAGTTGCAGTTTTAAGTACAAGCTCACCACCAGCAACGGCAGATCTCAGAACATCCGGTTTTTTAGATATGTCTATCATCTTTATCTCTTACTCACATCTTCTATTTAAAATTTATTTTGAACATTTTCCTTACACAGTGTTAAAAGTTGAATAAACATCTAAAAAATATAATAAGAAAAAAAATTATAAAATTATTCTGGCATCCACCACTTTCAATCCTTTTTCATATAAGATTGTCGGATTTGCATCTACTTCTTTTAACTCTGGAAAATCTTCAACAAGCTGAGAGAACCTGCTAATAGTTTCCGCTAAAGTTTCTATGTCCTTTGCTTTCTCTCCCCTAGTTCCATGCAAAATAGCTTTTGCCTCTATCTCATCAATTAACTGCTTTGCAGTATTCTTAGAAAATGGGGCTATTCTAAAACTAACATCTTTCAATACTTCAACAAATACTCCGCCAAGCCCAAACATGACGGTTGCACCAAATTGTGGATCCTGCGTAGATCCTATTATACATTCAGTGCCAGAAGGAGCCATTTCCTGCACCAAGATTCCCAGAATTTCTGGCTTTGGATCAATTTTAGAGACATTCTTTATTATCTGATTATATGCTTTTCTAACCTCATCATCAGTTCTTATGTTTACTTTTACTCCTCCAACATCACTTTTATGTATTATTTGCGGGGATACTATCTTCATTACTACTGGATAACCAATCTGTTTAGCCAGTGTAACTGCCTCATCCTCTGTTTTTGAAAGCATGCTTTTTGCAGTAGGTATTTTATACGCTTCAAATATCTGTTTTGCTTCAATTTCAGTAACATATCTGCTTTTTCTTTTGTTGATATCAGTTAATATTGCCCTAACTTTATCCTTGTCTATATCAGTATAGGGCTCAAAAATATCAAAGCCTGTTTCTCTGATCTTACCAAAATCTCGCAATGCAGCCATTGCCTTTATTGCTCGATCGGGAGACTGATAAACCGGTATGCCTTTTTTCTGAAGCCATTCAGAGGCTCTCATGGTAAGTTCTCCACCCACAAAGGCAACAGTGATCGGTTTTGTGGTTCTGGAACATGCTATGACTTCATGCAATGCCGCAGCCAGATCTTTCGGGTCAAGCACTGCCACTTCACAGTATAGAATTACAACTCCATCAACCCATGGATGCTCTAATGCCACTGAAAGAGTGTTTTTGTACCATTCATCATTAGCCATTCCAGTAACATCGATCGGGTTTTTTGTACTTCCGAAATCGGGGATTATAGCTTTTATCTTCTCTTTTAAATCCTCTGGCGGATCTTTGATCTGAAGCTCATTTTTCTCTGCTGAATCCGTTGCGAGAACACCTATGCCCCCACCATTCGTGATTATTAATAGGTTGTCGCCACGCATTGGTGGTTGACTTGCAAGTGCCAGAGACTTATCAAATAGGTCATTCAGATCTGTGGCCTTTATAACACCCGCCTGCTTAAATGCAGCATCATATATCTTTGAAGAACCTGCAAGTGAGCCTGTATGAGAAGCTGCAGCCATAGCTCCTCTTTTAGACACCCCTGATTTTAGCGCTACTATCGGTTTATCAAGCACTTTTTTGCTTGCCTCTATGAAATTTTTGCCATTTTTAATGCCTTCCACATAAAGCGAAATACAATTTGTCTGGTCATCGATGCTGAAATACTCTATTAATGTCGCGAAATCTAGGTCTGCCATGTTTCCAATGCTTATTAAATGTGACATACCAACCCTGTCAAGCCATGTCCTGCTGTCCAATGCTATTAATAGTGCACCACTCTGCGACAGCATTGCAATTTTGCCAGGGTATGGTAAATATGGAGCAAAAGAAGCATTCATTTTCAACGGATTATTCATTAACCCTACTATATTTGGTCCTAAAATTCTCATTTTATACTTTTTTGCGATCTCTACAATCTTATTTTCTAAATCTACTTCTCCCACTTCACTGAACCCAGAAGCTATTATCGCTACCCCTATGACGCCTTTCTTTCCTGCCTCTTCTACCACAGCAGGAGTTATCTTTGCAGGAACGGTGATAACTGCCAGATCTACTGGATCAGGAACGTCTAAGATCGAATGATAACATTTTAAGTTTAAAATTTCATCTGCTTTTGGATTTATCGGATATATTTTTCCCTCATATCGAGTAGTAAGTAAATTTTTAACTACCGTATATCCAATTGCATAAGGCTCTCTAGAGGCACCAATTATCGCGATTGATTTTGGTTTAAATATAGGATCTAACGAATGCATATATATCACTCTAAAAGGGGAAATACTTCATTGCTTAAAAATATTTTCTGATTTTATTTTTTTCTCAAAAAATTCAGAAAAAGGCAGAGAAACCTGTTTACCAGAACTCATATCCTTGATAGATATAGAGTTATTTGCAACTTCTTGCTCACCAATAATAATGACATTTTTTGCCTTTATCTTATTCGCATACTTGAACTGATTAGATATACTGCGATCAATCATGTTTATATCTGCCATTAATCCATAGTTTCTGATTTTAGAAAGGACTTGAATCGCATAGGCTCTAAATTTATAATCATTAATTATATAATAATCTAATTGCACTGGCGTGCTAATCCATAACCCTTCTCTCCTCATCAGCATTTCTAATACTACATCACCCATTCCGAATCCGACCGCAGGAACTGATCTGGATCCAAAAAGCTCAACAATCTTATCATATCTTCCACCACCAAGTATTGATCTGAACTCTCCCTGCTCATCCTTTGCTTCAAATACGATACCAGTATAATAAGACAACCCTCTAACCGTAGCAAAATCAAATTTATATTCGGTCACAGAATATGCTTTAAAATAATTTTCCAGAGTCTGAAGTATATCTAATCTATTTTTCATCTCATTATTTTCAGTGTCTATTACTGATCTTAAATCTTCTGCAGAACCTTCAAATTTTAATAATTCTGTCAATTTTAAGATTTTATCATCACTTAGATATTCTCCTAACATTTTTTCAAATTCTTCCTGAGATATCTTATCACTTTTATCAATAATTCTAAACATCTCTTCTATGTTTTCTACGCCCATCTGCTTTAATAACTGCTCTATTAAAATTCGATCGCTTATCTTTATTTTATACTTACCTTTTAAACCGAGACTGTTTAAAATAGATATTGCCAGTACTATAATCTCTGCGTCTGCCTCGACATTTGATACCCCAAAAATATCTGCGTTAAATTGATAAAATTCTCTGAGCCTGCCTGATTGAGGTTCTTCATATCTCCATAGTTTTGGAAAAGAATACCATTTCACAGGTACTGATAGATCTTTTCTCTTAGCTATCATTCTTGATACCGTAGGTGTAATCTCTGGAATAAGAGTTATCAACCGATCTGATTTATCTCTAAATGAAAACGTTTGAGAAACTAGTTCTTGCCCACTCTTAACCTCAAACAACTCTAGTGGTTCAACGCTCGGGCCATCTATTTCGGAAAATCCAAAGTTCTCAGCTACATTTTTTATAATTTCAAATACTCTCTTCCGAATGTACATTTCTTCTGGATATATTTCTCTAAAACCACGAAGTTTATCGATACTCATATTAAACGGTCTACAAAATTCAGATTATTATTAAAAGTTTTCTCATCAATCATCTTTATTATATATCTAACATCCTCTCCCATCTCTCGATCTTCTGTCAAAGGTTTAACTCCTTTTCTTATGAGTTTATATATTATTTCTGTATTTTTTGCCATTTCATGTTTTCGATACTCTAAAGCTTGTGAAGCTACTAAATATTCAATTGCGATTACATGCTTTACATTGTTAATTATGTCTCTACCTTTTCTTGCAGCAATAGTTCCCATACTTACATGATCTTCCTGATTCGCGCTGGTAGGTATGGAGTCCACTGTTGCTGGATGTGCCAGTACCTTATTCTCAGATACTAATGCTGCAGCAGTATACTGAATCATCATCATGCCAGAGTTCAACCCGGAATTTTCAATTAAAAATGCTGGCAAATCACTTAATTTATGATCTACCATGCGCGCAATTCTACGCTCAGTAATATTTGCCAGTTCAGCCATTGCAATGCCCAGATAATCCATTGCAAATCCTATATATTCCCCATGAAAATTGCCACCAGAATATGCACGCTCTAATATTATGGGATTATCTGTAACAGAATTAAGCTCTGTTTCTACAATGTTCTTTGCAAACACAATAGTATCATATACTGCTCCAGCTACTTGCGGTATGCATCTTAATGAATAAGCATCTTGGATCTTGAACTTTTTAGCTTCTTTTATGATATTACTGTCTTCTACCATGCTTTTTACAATAGCACCAGTTTTAACCTGACCTTTATGTGGTCTTAAAGATAATATCTTCGGATCAAAAGCGTCATCATTGCCATTTAAAGCTTCCAGACTTAAAGATGAAGCAATAAGAGAATTTTTCAAGAGATTAATAGAATCATATACGTTCAATGCCGCCACTCCACTCATCACGCTAGTTCCATTTATGAGTGCTACCCCCTCCTTATAGCTTAATTCTATAGGGGATATAGCTGCAAGTTTTAAAGCCTCTTTTCCATCTAGCAATTTATCTTGGTAAAATGCTTTTCCCTTTCCGATCATCACAAGAGTCATATGCGCCAGAGGTGCAAGATCTCCGCTAGAACCAACACTACCTTTCTCTGGTATTGCTGGAACTACATTTTTATTAAGAAACTCTTTCAAAAGTATTAAAATTTCAGGTCTGACTCCAGACTTTGCTTTAAGTAGAGTGTTCAACCGTATCAGCATCGTTGCTCTTACAATGTCGGAATCAAAATACTTTCCAACACCAACCGAATGGCTCATTATTAGATTTTTCTGCAGTTTTTTCATATCATCATGGCTAATGCGAGTGTTTACAAGATCTCCATACCCAGTGTTAACGCCATATACTATTGCTCCAGAATCTATCAACTTTTCAAGATTGCCCCTATTCTCTCTAACATTTTTTATGGAGTCTTCAGAAAGCTCAATTTTTTCATAATTTCTAGCAACAGCAACTACATCTTCAATTTTCAAGTGCTCTCCATCTATAATGATCATAATACTGATATATACAAAAAAGATTTAAGCTTTTTTAAGTTTTAGAGCTAAAAATATTAATAATAAAGTCTCATACACTATCTATAAAAAAATGAATAAAGAATTATTATTCTCAGAAATTAAGGTCGGAAGTTTAACTTTAAAAAATCGCATAATATTCCCGCCAATATCCACTAATTTTGCGGATTCAACTGGAAATGTAAATGCTGAGCTGATACATCATTATGAGCGAAGGGCAATGGGTGGTGCAGCGATTATTACAATGGAAAATATGTGCATAAGCTATCCGGATGGAAGAAGTGGTGCTACACAGCCCAGAATCGACGATGATACTTTTATTCCTGGGTTGAGTAGAATTGCATACTCTATACATTCACACGGGAGCCTCGCATTTATGGAACTGACACATCCAGGTTTATTTGCAGAGCTTGAGGTAAATGGTGGAGAATTGCCTGTATCCCCATCTAAAGTGCCTTTGAGAAAGGATAAAAGTGAAGTAAAGGAGCTTACTGAGAACGAAATTAATAATCTTGCCGAAAAATACGCAAGGGCTGCTTATAGAGCTAAAATCGCACATTTTGACGGCGTAGAGATAGAGGCTGCTCATGGGCTTTTGGTAAATCAATTCTTATCACCTTATACTAACAAGAGAACAGACAAGTTTGGGATAAGTTTAGAGAACAGGGTCCGGTTTGCAAAAATTATTTTTGAAAAAATAAAAATGCTTTGCGGACAGAGCTTTTCAGTCACTGCAAGACTGCCAGTCTTAGATTTTGTTAAAGATGGAATAAATTTGAATGAGGGAGTACAGATTGCAAAATTGTTTGAAGAGATAGGATATAATGCGGTTCATGCAGATGTGGGGTTTGGCAACAAAGAGAAAAGATTGGAGCCAATGCAGTATGCAGAAGGCTGGAGAGTGTATCTTGCCGAGGCGCTAAAACAGGGAGGCATAAAAATTCCAGTTATTGCAGTAGGAATGATCAGAAATCCAGCGTTTGCAGAAGAAATATTGAATTCAAACAAGGCAGATCTTGTAGCGCTTGGGAGAACGCTTATTGCAGATCCAGACTGGCCGATAAAGGCAGAAAGTGGGAGAGATAATGAAATAAGAAGATGCATTGGATGCAGTGAGTGCATAAAGGCCAGACATGATGAGGGAACTGCGATAAGATGTGGCGTAAATCCAACACTTGGAAAGCTTGAATCTGATGAGTTACTGTTAAAAAGCATAGAGCAAAAGAAGATCTTGATAGTAGGTGCTGGCATAGCAGGTTTAGAGGCAGCAATAACCGCTAAAAGAAGAGGGCATATTGTAGAAGTGTGGGAAAAAGAAGAAGCTATTGGAGGAGCATTAAAACTTGCTGCAGTACCGCCAGGAAAAGGGAAATTAAACTGGCTCTTAGAGTATTATGATCATATGACAAAAAAACTGGGTATACCAATAAAATTTAATCAGGAGGTGACATTAGACAAGGTAGCTTATCTCAATCCCGATGCAATAATTATTGCAACAGGCGCAAAATGCTACGTTCCATCTATAAAGGGAATTAAAAATAGCAATATTGTTCCTGCCAGAAACGTGCTGAACGGCAAAATAAAAATAAGGGGCAAGAAAGTGGTGGTTGGTGGTGGAGGCTTAGTAGGTTGTGAAACGGCTTTATATCTTGCAACGCAGGATAATGAGGTAACTATTGTAGAAATGCTGCCTGCGCTCGCTACAGATATGGAAACATTGAGCAGAAATTATCTTTTAAGAGAACTGGATGAACATAATGTAAAATATCTTTTAAGTGCTCCTGTCAATGAGATTACTGAAAATTCTGTTATTGCAGGAAATACTGAGCTTTTAATGGACTATTTCATAATTTCATTTGGGGGATTTCGCGATCATACATTATACAACCAACTAAAAGACAAATATGAAACGCATATTATTGGGGATGCATTAAAAGTGGGAAAGATCATTGATGCAGTATCACAGGGGTTCAGTATAGGGAAAGCGGTTTAAACCAAAAATTTAAGTCAGATAAAAATATATACTTTTTTAGCATAAAGAAACATAATAATTGGTGATTAAATATGACAAAATATATTTATTTTTTTGATGAGGGTAACAAAGATATGAAGAACTTGCTTGGAGGCAAGGGAGCGGGACTAGCAGAGATGACAAATCTGGAATTACCAGTACCGCCAGGTTTTACAATAACTACAGAAGCATGCAAATATTATGTTAGAACAGGCGCTTTGCCAGAAGAGCTATGGAACGACACTGTAGAAGCTATTAAAAAGTTAGAAAAGCTAACGGGCAAGAAATTTGGAGATAAAGAGAATCCATTATTGGTCTCTGCGAGATCAGGTGCGCCCATATCAATGCCAGGAATGCTTGATACGGTATTGAACATAGGCCTAAATGATGATACTGTACTTACACTTGCAAAAATTTCAAAAAATGAGCGATTTGCTTGGGATGCATATCGCAGATTGATCCAGATGTTTGGAAAGATAGTGCTGGGGATTCCAGCATCTGATTTTGAAAATAAAATAGAGGCATTAAAAGAAAGTACTGGCGCTAAAACAGATATAGATTTAAATGCTGAAGATCTTAAAAAGTTAGTAAAAGAGTTTAAGAACATTGTTAAGGATAAAGAATTTCCGCAGGATCCTTACAAACAGCTTAAAATGGCAATAATGGCTGTGTTTGAATCCTGGAACAATGAGCGTGCTAAGGTGTATAGAAAACTAAATAATATATCTGAGGAACTTGGCACGGCAGTTACTATTGTTTCAATGGTATTTGGGAACATGGGCAATACTTCTGCCACAGGAGTAGTTTTTACTAGAAATCCTAATACGGGAGAGAAAAAACTGTTTGGAGAATACTTGATAAACGCACAAGGAGAAGATGTTGTAGCTGGGATAAGAACTCCAAAGCCTATAGAAAATCTTAAAGAAGATATTCCCTCGGCATACAAAGATCTTGTAAAAAGTGCAGAAATTCTAGAAAAACACTATAAAGATATACAGGACATCGAGTTTACCATTGAAAACTCTAAATTTTATTTGCTACAGACCAGATCTGGAAAGAGAACTGCTTATGCAGCAGTAAAGATTGCAGTAGATATGGTTTCTGAAAAAGTGCTAACAAAAGAAGAAGCGCTGTTAAGAATTGATCCAGCGCACATAGATGCACTTTTACATCCACAACTAGATCCTAAAGAGATGGATAAACCTATTGCAAAGGGTTTGGCTGCCTCTCCGGGTGCGGGGGTAGGAGTAGTAACATTAGATTCAGAAGAAGCTGTTGAATTATCAAAAACACAGAAAGTAATTTTAGTGAGAACTGAAACAAGTCCTGATGATATACATGGGATGGCAGTTTCGCAGGGTATTCTCACATCCAAAGGCGGCATGACCTCTCACGCAGCAGTGGTTGCAAGATCTATGGGTAAGCCAGCCGTAGTAGGATGCGAAGAGATCACTGTAGATAGCAGAGGAGATAAGTTTATAGCCGGTAATGTTGAGATACATAAAGGAGATATCATTACTATCGATGGCTCTACAGGAAAGGTTTACAAAGGTGCTAAGAATTTAATAACACCTTCCATGTCAGGAGAGCTAAAAATTGTGATAGACTGGGCGGATAGCTATAGAAAGCTGGGGGTAAGAGCAAATGCAAACACTCCTGCTGAGGCCATAAAGGCAAGAGAGTTCGGGGCAGAAGGAATTGGCCTTGCAAGAACAGAGCGTATGTTTTTTGGGCCAGATAGGCTACCAATTATGCAGGCAATGATTATGAGCAAAACAAAGGAAGAGAGAATTAAAGAATTGAATAAGCTATTGCCTATGCAGAGATCTGATTTTGTCGAGTTTTTCAAAACTATGAAAGGCTTTCCTGTAATTATCAGATTGCTAGATCCTCCGCTTCATGAATTTTTACCAGATAAAATAGAATTGATGCAAGAGATATTCGAACTTAAAATGCAATTGCGGGTAGCAGTAAATACAAAAGAGATAGATACTTTAATCAAAGAGATTTCAGAAAAAGAAAATATTTTGAACATTGTGCAGAATCTGCAACAGTTCAATCCAATGATCGGTTTTAGAGGATGCAGAGTTGGAATAATGTACCCTGAAATATATGAGATGCAGGTAACCGCCATTATAGAAGCTGCAATTGAAACTAAAAAACAGGGCTACGAAATTTATCCAGAAATAATGATACCGATCTCCAGCATTGACAAAGAACTGAAAATATTGAGAGAGCGCTTGGAACCCATCGCAAATCAGGTGATCCAAAGAGAGGGAATTGAGATCAAGTATCAGTTAGGGACCATGATAGAACTTCCCAGAGCTGCATTGACCGCAGACAAAATTGCAAAGTACACAGATTTCTTTTCATTTGGCACTAATGATCTGACCCAGACAACGTTCGGATATTCTAGAGATGATGCAGAAGGCAAGTTTTTAGGATACTATGTTGAAAACGATATATTGCCAGCAGATCCATTTGAAACTATTGATATAGAAGGTGTTGGTGAACTTTTAAAGATTGCAACTGAAAGAGGTAAAAAAACTAGGCCTAACCTGGAGGTAGGAATATGCGGAGAGCATGGTGGAGATCCTAGGTCTGTGGAGTTTTGTCACACTATCGGTTTAGATTATGTATCATGTTCGCCATACAGAGTACCGATTGCCAAACTAGCAGCAGCACAGGCAGCAATTAAAGAGAAACAATCTAAAAAATAATCTTTTATTTTTATTATAAATAATAAAGTATCGAAGAGAGTATAGGTACCAGTAATGTTACTATTACGCCTGTCATAAATGCAGGAATTATAACAGAATCATCAAACAGCATTTTTATAAAAGGCAAAGAAGTGTCCATAGCCGTTGCACCAGCGCTGGATATCAAAGAGATGTGTCCGAATTTTGAGATATAAGGAGATAAAAGTATTGTCATTTGTTCTCTGAATAAATTTATCAAAAATGCTATTGAGCCATATACCGGCCCGTATGCTAAAGCTATAAAAGGGCCAGAGAATGTATACCATCCAAACCCAAAAGAAGAGATTAACAATGCTTTGATGTTCATGTTAAAAAGCAGAGCAATAGGAATGATTATTAATGCTCCAGCAATTATTGCAGTTAAGCTCAACGATATTTCCGTAAAATAGTTTTTGAGGTAACGAATGCTGAAATTTATTTGGTATCCTACCACAAATAATAGTAAATATAGTACAATATCAATGTTCAGGTTCTTGATATCTAGAGTGAAATGCTCTAATATTCCAAGAATAAGCGATAATAATATGAAAATAGACATTTTATAGTTATATTCTCTTTTTTGTACTTTACTTGAAACAAACTTATGCTTTAGCACATACCCAATAAATATCGTGGTTGCCAAGATAACCACCGAGATGGCAAAACTTAAGGGAATTAAGAATAAATTCGAAAGATTAGAAAAAGTGCTGCCTAAAAAAGTGCCAATCAAAAATATCAATATTAAAACTAGCAGTAAAGTGGCTTTCTCAGCTATTATTCTTGCTTTTGCAGGAAAATATAGCTTGTTTACAAAAAGCCCGAATAATAGTACGATAATCACCACGATACTAAAATTCATAATACCATTATAACAACCCTATTTTTAATTTTTCTTATTATACCGTCATATTATAAAAAAACCAGCCGAAATAAATAAAAATTATGATAAACCTTATATATATTTTTTGTCTATGGTTTTACATATGTGCAGAATGATTTGTGGAATCAGCAATAATGATTTTATTTTGAGTGAATATATTGGAGAATTAAAATACCAAGCTTTAAACGGTTCTCATGCGCCGCACATTGACGGATGGGGAGTATTGTATTCAGAGGGGTCTACATTAAAACTATATAAAACAAAAAACAGCATTGATAAGGATCTGGAGAACAATGAGAATTTTAAAAACAAGATAATTACTGATTTTTTTATAATGCATGCAAGAAAGAGCTCAGTAGGCGAAAGATCCGAGAAAAATGCACATCCGTTCTTATACAATAGCTTTGGCTTTTGCCATAACGGCACTATTAATAATGCTAACAAACTCAAAGTAACAGGATTGGAAGGAGATACTGATTCTGAAAAATTGTTTCATTATATTGTTCAAGAGTTGAAAAATGGTAAAGAAATGAAAGATGCTATTTCAGAAATTTTAAGTGCCGGGTTAGAGGCTACATCTTTTAATTTCATGATAGGCAATAAAGAAGAGCTCTATGTTTTCAGATATGCAAATGAAAGAGAAGAGTATTATACCATTTACGAATCTATTTCTGATGGGGCATTTATATATTCTACAGAGCCCTTCAATTCAGATCAGTTGTTATGGCAACTTTTGCCAAATCATTCTCTAGTACATATCAGAGACATGAAAAAAGAAGTCATACATTATTAAAAAGTCAAACAATAGTTTATTATATTTTCATGCCATATCCCGTTTATAATGTATGATCTTATATTAGTACATTCACCAAGTATATACGATTTCAGAAAAAAAAGTACAAATCTAGGACCTATCAGTGATGTGGTACCATCAACACCAATATTTGAGATGTATCCAATTGGATTTATGAGCATCTTGAACAATGTTATCTCTAACGGGTTTAAAGCTAAAATAGTGAATTTAGCGGTGAAGATGATTTATCACAAAAACTTTGATGTTAGAAATTATATTAAAAAACAGGAATCACAAATATATGGGCTGGATCTGCACTGGCTACCTCATGTGCAGGGTTCTATAGAGGTCGCAAAAATTATAAAAGAAGAACATCCAGATTCAAAGATCGTATTTGGTGGTCTGTCATCTACATATTATGCGATCGAGCTATTAAAAAACTATGAGTTCATAGACTTTGTGCTCAAAGGAGATACAACCGAGCCGTTCTTTCCGTTGCTGATAGATGCAGTAGAGAGAAATAACGATTTAAGCTCGATACCAAATCTGGCATGGCGCGACAATTCTAAAATTGTGGAGAACCAATGCAGAGATCCAGACAAGGACATTGATAAAGTGTCTCTTGACTACCGAATAATATACAGAAATGCAGTAAAAACTATGAGTGCTGAAGATCATCTACCATATGGAGACTGGGTTGATAACCCATCAGCAATGACATTGATCCAGAAAGGATGCAATCATAACTGTACAATCTGCGGGGGCTCTAATTTTGCATACAAGAACTTTTATTGCAGAAACAAAGTATCTTTTAGGAATATAGATACCATTGTTTCAGAACTGAAATCTATTCAAGAGAATCTAGGAAGCCCGGCATTTATTACCGGCGATATACATGAAGCCGGCAAAGATTTCGATATTAAACTACTGGAAGCTGTTAAGAGAGAGGGTATAGATATCCCTATATTGTTCGAGCTATTTAGTCCTGCGCCAGAAAGCTATTATCAGACAATATCTAAGAATATATCTGAGTTCACGGTAGAGATCTCTCCAGAGTCTTCTAACGAGAATATAAGAGCGATATCTGGTAAATATTATGCAAACTCAGGGCTGGAAAAAAATATAGAGTATGCCATGAAATATGATGCACGAAGAATGGATCTATTCTTTTCGGTAGGTATTCCAGGACAGAGTGTTTCAGACGTAGATAACGATGTTGAATATGTTAAAAAACTGTACGCGAAATTTCCTAAGAATCTATCCACTTTCATATCTCCTATATCTCCGTTTGTGGATCCTGGAAGTCTTGCATTCGAAAAATCGGAGCTATACGGGTTAAAGATAAAAGCAAAAACCTTAAAAGATCATTATAACCTGCTGAACAGTAATGATACATGGATTGATTTTTTAAACTATGAAACTGACAAAATGACAAAAAATGATATAGCCTATGCCACTTATAAATCTGCACTAGAGCTGGTAAAATTGAGAGCAGAGAAGGGTGCGATAGTAGACGATAATCTAAAGGGAAGAATTGAAGAGCAACTTAAAGAACTGGACCAGAATATTTTGAAGAGAGGCAGGTATATGGGGCCAATCATATTTGAGAAAGATGATCTTGTCTGGTCTAAGAAAAGCGTGGTTAGAAACATGCATAATGTAGGGCTTGAATTTTACAGATTTATAAAAAAGATTTAGATCAATTTTGAAATATAGTTTTTGAATATGTTATTTGGATCTATTATAGATTCTGAGAAATCCTTAAACTTATTATAATTTTTTGAGTCGTTTACCACGATGATAGTTCGGTCTTTTAATTTTTTACCGATATCCAGTTGCTTGATAGTTATGGCAATCAGGAGATTATATCCGTCGTCATCAGAAGATATCAAAATCTTTTGACTATTTTCTAAGTTTAGTGTTTTCAACAGTTTTTCATTATCTGCGTGATCATTGATGACTATGTATCCTTTATTTTTTAACATTGTTGCATTTTCCGCATTTTTCTCGATTACTACAAATAATTTTTCCTGATCTTTCAGTGTTTCCAAAAAATCTGAAATTATGGGCGAATATCCGCAGATCAGGATATGATCTTTAAAATTCTTTGACTCGAAACGTTCCATAAAATTTATCACCTCACTTACTCTTCGTTGAAATATTGGAGCTAGTAATATAGTTATTGCACCAAAAAAGCTTGCCAATCCCATTACAACAAGAGACGCTGTAAACATTCTAGAAACTGTAGTTACTGGCAATATATCTCCAAATCCCAATGTGGTTACAGTTTCAATAGTATAATATAATGCAGTGTAAAAATCTTTAATTTCAGGCTTAAACTGGGAGCCAAATAGTAAAGAGCCACCGATACCGTAAGCGACTGTAAATATTATTGTAACCAATGCTACAGATATCTCAGGTCTGCTGAAAAATCTAGTAGGGTAGTTGTACTCTTTCCTGTGTATTATTAGCAAGATCAATATATATATATCAAATCCTATCACAAATAGGTCGATATAGTATATTGTAAATCCCTTCAAAAATATGACAAATATTGATAGCAGCAAAAACAGTACGATTATCCTCCACGCAAGCCGAGACTTGTTTTTTATGCCAAAACTTATTACTAGTAAGAAGAATCCTATAAATATTGTGAATATTCCACGCTCTCTTATGAGATTTGGACTAAAAAAACTGAATGAAATGGGTGTGAACAGAGATACAGTGCCAATGAAAATTGTAAATAGCGCAGATAGAATTATTAATTTGTAAATATGTGGATGCAATCTGAATCTCATTATGCTTTCTAATTAATAAAAATGAGTATTTAAATTTTAACAAGTAAAGCATGAAAACTTTATATAGATAGATCAAGTATATAAAAATGGGATGATAAATAGCTACCTCCTACTAATTGCTATCGCAG
>JAVYRZ010000021.1 GCA_038729465.1 Thermoplasmata archaeon | reverse complement strand
TAATAGAGCTTTTGAAGATATTAAGGAAACGATAGGCAGAACTCCTCTTGTAAAATTAAATTTGATAAGAAATGAGCATGGTCTTAATGCGACAATATATGGAAAATGCGATTTTTTGAATCCTTCTGGTAGCCTGAAAGATAGAGTATATTATAGGATGATTACTGAAGCGATAAAGAGGAGCGATCTTAAACCTAACATGGAAATTATAGAAGTAAGTACAGGAAATGCAGGCATAGCTTGTACATGGATCGGTACTAGTCTAGGGTACAAGGTAACGATTGTAATGCCTGCCGGCATGAGTAACGAACGAAAAAAAATGATTAGATCCTTGGGCGGAGAGATTATAGAAACTGAAGGTGCAGAGAGTGATGTAGATCTATCCTATGAACTGGTTAAAAAGATGGTAAAAGAAAACCCGGAAAAGTATTGGTTTCCAGATCAATATACTAATCAAGATGCTATTTTGGCACATTATTTTACCACGGGAGCTGAGATATGGGAGCAAACAGAAGGAAAAGTAGATTGTTTTGTAATAACTCAAGGAACTGGAGGAACTCTAACAGGCGTTGGTAGATATTTGAGAGAAAGGAACAGGCACGTAAAATTATATGCGGTTGAGCCCGAAGAAGCACCTTTACTTTCCAAGAGAAAATGGGGATCTCACAAAATAGAGGGCATTGGTGATGGATTTGTTCCTAGAAATTTAGATCTTTCATTGCTTGATGGCGTTGTGACAGTAAGTTCGGATGAATCAATCTATTGGGCAAAACAGTTAATGCTAAAAGAAAAAATTCAGGCTGGTATATCATCAGGTGCAAATCTAGCCGCAGCAATAAAAGTCTCTAAGATACACACTGAATTAAAAAATATGGTAATTATGATCAATGATACAGCAACCAGATATTTTTCAACAGAGTTATTTGACATTCAAAAGCAGGTGCAAATACCGGAGAGAGAGCATCCGATGGATGACTATACAAAAGAACAGTTAAATAAATATCAGCCATCATGGGAAATTATTGAATAATTACTTCACTGTACCAAAGTTATCAATTCTAATATTTTCTATGCGTAGTCTATCTTGATTTCCAAGAGTCAACCGTTATTTAAGTTAACTGCACTGGCAATTTATAGATATATGAAAGTGAATTTTTATATGTTACAGCATTAATTTATTTAATGTATTTTTAAGCACTTTAAGACCAGAAATCAGATCACTATCTCTTGAATATTCCTCTTTTGTATGGCTCCTTCCATTATGTGATGGGATCATGATCATTGCGGTTCTTGTAATTTTATTCATATACATTGCATCATGTGTTGGCCAACTATATATAAATTTATATTTTAAGTTTAGTTGTTTGCATACTTTCTCTATTGTTTTAGTTAGCTCCTGATCAAATAGAGTAGTATCCAGCCTCCATGCTACTTCATGTGTTAGATTTAACCCATTTTCTGAGGCAATTTGCTCGGCCATATCTTTTGCAATTTTAGAATGTTGATATGCTAGTTTTTTGTCAGGGCTTCTTATATCCAAAGTTAATTGAACGCTGCCAGGTATTACATTATAGACATTTGGTAAATTTTTTATATCACCGACAGTCATTACTAAATTTGGAGCTATTTTTCTTGCTAACTCATATATTTGAAAAATGAATTTAGAAGCTCCTACAAGTGCATCTTTTCTCATGTTCATTGGTGTGGGCCCAGCCTGATTTGATTCTCCTGCAAAAGTGTAATTTTCAACAATGTCTGTAACTATTCCAACCGGTATTCCGATTATATATCCCTCTTTTTCAAGAATAGGCCCTTGTTCTATATGCGGCTCAATATAATATTCTGGTTTTAAATATTTAATTCTATTTTCGCTGGATCCATAGTATCTCGTTTTTTTTAATACAGCTCCAAATCTCCTGTTATTTTTGTCAGTTCTAGAATAAACAAAATCTTGATCAAAGACTCCGGTAGCCAGTCCAGATCCAAGAAGATCTGGTTGCCATCTTGCTCCTTCCTCATTTGTAAAATCTATTACCATTATTTTTTTGTTTAGATCACTTTTTGAAAATACCTTTAGCATTTGTAGCCCTGAAACTACACCATAAGTGCCGTCAAATCTTCCACCATTAGGTACAGAATCCATGTGTGAACCAATTGCGATCATACCATTTTTCTCGTTACCTATAGAGCCATATATATTTCCGGCATCATCCATATTTATCTCTGCGTCAATTTTGCTTAACTGTAATATCAATTCATCTCTTGCTTTAATATCATATTCGTTTAAAGCAAGCCTGTTTAAACCTTCGTTTTCAAACCATCCAATTCTCGAAATTTTATCAAAATTATTCAGAAAATCTTTATCAGACATATAGAATTCAATAGAATCTCTAATATTTAATATTTCTGTGTATAACTGTACCAGAAATAAACTGTTTTTATGCCCATCGCATTCAGAATCTCTCTTAATCGATCATCTGTTATGCCTATTTTTATGAGCTTTTCTATATACGGCTATAAATCCTTATCAGTAAGCTCTGTTTTAGCATTAGGTGTTTTGCCTATCCTATATATTTAGCAACAACCTTGCCATCTACTCTTTTAACGTCTCAAAGTTCGTAACACTCTTTTCTCGATTTTATTTTTTTCGTACAGTGCAGTATCTAAATTGCAAAAAATCAGTGAAAATTCCAATGTTCTATTTCTGCCATATATCTCAATATTTTATATATTGAATAGATAAAACATCCTGCATTTTCAATACAGAAATATTAAATAGACAAAAGTCATTTTAAATTGATAACGTATGAAGTGTATAATATGTGGCATTAATGACTCAAAATACGAGAATTTATGTGTATCCTGTTTCTTAAAAAATACAAAATTTATAGAACTTGCAGAAAGCATCGATTTAACTGTATGCCCTCATTGTGGTGCAATAAAAATTAAGAAAGAATGGATATATAATAAAACTTTAGAGAGCGTGCTATCAGAGTATCTGCTAAACAGTGCAAAAAAATATCATGAGTATGATAGTGCCAGCATAAAATTAAGCATTTCCAAAAATTTAGATCTGATACGCAGTGATGTAACTATACACTATAAAGATCTTGAAAAGCTTGAAAAATTCGAGACCAAGCTTCAAATCTTAAAAAACAGCTGTCCTGTATGCAATAAAATATTGGGAGACTACTTTGAGTCTATATTGCAGATCAGGTCAGACAGGGATGTTTCAGAATCTGAGAAAAACGAGATTATCGAATTTGTGTATAGAGAGGTGAGGGCTCAGAACAACCCGAACATATTTATAATGAAATATGAAGAGATGCATACAGGCCTGGATTTTTATCTATCTAGCAATCATTTTGCGCGTATTTTAGTTAAAGAGATCCAAGATCTATACAGTGGCACAATTAAAGAGTCTCCGCATCTGTATGGTCGAAAAGAGGGAGAGGATCTGTACCGCATTACTTATATGATCAGGCTTCCTGAATACAGGGCTGGTGATTTTATTAAAAACAAGGATAAACAATACAGAATATTAAATTTAAATGCTAAAGGCTTGAAAGTTATTGACCTAAACAGTGGCGAGATTAAGGCGATTTCTCAAAAAAGTTATATTGATCAGGGTTACAAGCTGTTTGCAAAACGAGAAGATGTGCTGGATGCGATACTAATCTACGCATCTGGAAACGAATTGCAGATTATGGATCAACAGAACAGGTTATATGAACTGAAAGCCCCAAAATATAAGGTTGGCAAAGATTTAAAGATCATTAAAGATAATGAAAATGTATATATAGTGCCAGGAGCGTGATAAAGATATGAATGTAATCTTAGTACCAGTTACATATAAAGGGTATGTTCTTGTTTACAATACCCGCAAGAATGGGTGGGAGTTTCCTGGTGGAAAGATTGAAGAAGGAGAAGATGCCGTGAAGGCAGTGTTGAGAGAATCCAGTGAAGAGGCTGGTTTGACTATTGAAAACTTAAAATTTGTAAAAGCGTTCAAGAACAATTATGTATTTGTGGCAAAAGCGACGGTATTAAAGGGTGGAGAGTTCAAGGCTGAGATTTTTGGAACCCTGCCATTTGATCTGGTTTATGACCGCAATGAATATTTACAGATACTTAAAGAGGCAAAAGAGAAGCTCAATGATAATAATATACCCAGCTTAATCTAGGGATCATGGCCATAATGATAGCCTGTTCTACAAGGTCTGATCTTGTTATCATGTTCTGGCTGAAAAACCCTGCCATTCCTGCAGATCTGCCAATATTTTTGACATTTGTGTATTTTTCCAGCGCAGAATATATATCTGATTCACTTTTTAATATTTCAATAAGCTCTTTGGGATAAGCAAAGCCACTGCTATGTCCATAAGTCATGGTGCCATACTTGTCTAAAATTGCCGCATAATGCACATCAAAATAATAATTTAACTGATTGTTCCACAGTAGTCCAGCCTCAATGCCAACTCCATAATCTGCATCTTTAATACACTTTTTAGCACGATTAATAGCACCTTTCAAAGTGTCTGAGTTAAAAGGCTGTGCAGATGTGCCAGAATTCACCATTACGCCAGTAACATCATAATTTTTGAATATTGAAGAAAATACTTTTTTCGTAGCCTCTATTTTTATGTTGTTTTGAGAGCCCACATTGATCTTGATAGTTGTAAGTCTTGTTCCGTTGTTGTCGATCTCACCTTTCAATATTCTGGTAGAAGAAATGGGCATCAGGTCTTCAGCCATTATATAATCCACAGTAACGATGTTTAAAGGTTTTAGATTTTTATTTGCTCTGATTTTATTGATTTCAATTGCAGTTTTATATGTTTCCCTGCTTACCACGATCACATCAAAATCAGAGCTTATAGAAGCTCCATATTTATCATTTATGGGCACTATCACATACTTTTTTCCATATTTTTCAACCACTTGCTTTAACGCACTTTCACGATCTTCATAAGAAAGTATATTCAATATCTTGTGATCTCTAACATACAGGTCTGAAGTTAATCCGATAAACACAAAATCTCCAATTTCAAATGCCTTATCTAGAAGTTTCATATGCCCTTTATGAATCTGCGAAAAAGTTCCTCCTAGAACTACCTTCATGATCAGACCTATCTATATTCGAGCACCAGGAATATGAGCAGGATAGCTATCAATATAAATTCCAGGTAGAACATATTCCTTCTATGTTTTAGCCTTTGACTCCATTCATCTTCACATTTTTTACTGCAGAACTTTTGATCTGGCGGAATAGAAATACCGCAATTTAAGCAATGTTTATGATCTGGAATATCCATAAATATATCCTCAAAGAGTAGATATACAGATTCTCTATTTATATCTTCGCGTATTTGATTGGCATAAATATTTGTTTTATACAGACACAAAAGTATTTAATACCAAATCTTAATTTCATATAATCATGGTAAACAAAGAAGATGTATTAAACGCATTACGAAACGTGATAGACCCAGAGATAGGACTTGATGTTGTGAATCTTGGCTTGATATACGATCTAAAAGTGGAAAATGACAATGTTTTTGTGAAAATGACTATGACCGTTGTAGGATGTCCGCTTACGTCATGGATAATTACAGATGCAGAAAACAAGATTCGTGAAATACCGAATGTAAAAGATGTAAAGGTAGAGCTTGTATGGGATCCGCCATGGTCTGTAGAGAGGATCAGTGATGAGGCTCGAAAAATGCTAGGGCTCTAAATGTCAAACAATATTTTTATTTCATTATTTAACAGGTCTACATTTAGCATATGATATGTAACTGCTTTAATCTCTAGTTTAGATCCATGCTTTTTTCGATCATATTTCTCACCGGTTAACTCAGCTTTCAGTTCTGTTTTTTGCAAGGTTGTTTTAACGTTGCAGGGAACAAAATGGTTGGCATCAAACTGGTATATTAACTCAGATAAAAAATCAACAACAAGCGCATCGATGTTATCGTAATTTATGCTTATGTCAATCTTGTATTTTGGCTCTACCGCTTTAATATCAAGTATAAGGTCAAACATTGCCACTGCAAGCTCATCTAATGTATGTGCAAATGTGTCTGCCTTGGCAATTAACCCTATATCTGCGGTATGTTCTATTATCTGATGCATTTTAATCTATTAAATTCAAATTTACATATAAATCTTTTTGACAATTTTTATTAATGTGTAGTTATTAATGTATCACATAGAATGAAAGCTTGGATTATCATAATTTTAATATTAAGCGTGGTATTATTCTCAGAAATAGGGGCAGCGACACAGAATAATAGCGTATTAGTATTAAACTTAAATATGGGGATAGATCCCGGATCGGACAGTTTTATTAATAGTGGCCTACAATATGCTGAGGCCGACGGGTATCATACGGTAATAATACAGATGAATACACCGGGTGGTTTACTTTCATCAATGTTAGACATAGTCTATAATATACAGAAGGCAGAGCAGGATGGCATACATGTCTATACATACGTACCGCCCGGTGGTTTAGCTGCTTCTGCAGGCAGCTATATTGCAATGGCCACAGATGGAATTTACATGGCAAATGGCACAGAGATTGGCCCTTCGACGCCTATCGTTGTGGGCGGAACTCAGTTAGAGCAGAACCATACAGAAAATGCGATGCTGGCACTAATGCAGAGTTTAGCAGAAGCTCAAAACAGAAATATAACAGCAGTATCCACAATGGTATTGAACAATACCGCCTACAGCTCACAACAAGCATATAAAATCAATGTTATTACTGGCATTGCAAACAGTATGGCACAGGTGCTGGTTGACATAAACATGCCAAACGCCTCATTAATTTATCAAAATCCTTCACTTTACAACCAGTTTTTGAGCTTTATCAGCAATGCAACTGTTGATGGTATATTTATATTGATAGGGATAGTTGCAATTTTATTAGATATATTTCATGCTTCTATAATTCTAAGCGTATTAGGTGTAATTATGATCGCGATTGGCCTTGTGGGTGCGCAATTGATCGGAGCATCAGACCTGGCAATCGTGCTTTTTGTTATAGCGGCAGTAATGATGATCCTAGAAGTGAAAACAGGGCATGGCTTTTTACTTATTGGTGGTATATTGACCGGCATATTTGCAACATGGTTACTTGTGTATCAAGTTCCATATTCTCCAAATCCATTTGGGCCTTTGCAGTGGTTTACAATGGTTATAGTGTTAACGTTCGGGATCATTGTTGCAATCTACCTGAACAAAATACGAATTGCAATACAGAAAAAACCGGAAACAGGGTGGGAACATATAAAAACAGATATAGGCACGGTCACTAAAGATCTTAATCCCGAGGGAGAGGTAAGAGTTGAGGGCATAATATGGAGAGCAAGATCTAAGAATGGAGAGCAGATAAAAGAGGGCGAAAAAATAAAAATCGTGGACAGGCAAGGGTTGACATTAATTGTCGAAAAAGATCAAAATTCAAAAAAGTTAGAGGAGCGTTGAACGATGGATCTAGATTTAATATTGACTATAATAATCTTGATTGTTATAATATTGATTATTGTATGGTACTTTGTTCGAATTTTTTCGTTAATAATAAAGAAACCGGAAACAGGGTGGGAACATATAAAAACAGATATAGGCACTGTCACTAAAGATCTTAATCCCGAGGGCGAGATAAGAGTTGAGGGCATAATATGGAGAGCAAGGTCTAAGAATGGAGAGCAGATAAAAGAGGGCGAGAGGGTAAGAGTTGTTAGTAGAGATGGAATGACGCTGATTGTTGAAAAACCTTAAATATGAAGATAAGAATAAGAGAAAGAGGTGAAAAATAGATATGGATATAGGTACAATAGTAGGATTAGCTATCATAGTTTTGATCATTGCTATATTCTTTTTGTCTGGAATAAGAATATACAGAGAATGGGAACGAGCACCATATTTACAGCTTGGTAGATTCAGAGGATTTAAAGGGCCGGGCATAGTATATATCATGCCAATCATATCAAAAGTGCCGTTTGTAGTCTCCACGCGATTGCAGACTCAAGCCTTTAAATCTGAACAGACGCTGACCAAAGATAACGTTCCAGTAAGTATCGATGCAATCATGTATTTTCAGCCATTTGACTTACAGAAAGTGGTGTTAAATGTTGAAAACTATATATTATCCACGCAGTTAGCAGCGCAGACTACAATAAGAGAGGTTGTAGGTGGAGTTACTCTGGATGAACTTCTTGCAGAAAGAGAAAAGATAGGATCACAAGCAAGAAATATCATAGATCAGAAAACAGAATCTTGGGGAATCAAAGTCACATCTGTAGAGATAAGAGATGTAATAATCCCGACTGCTTTGCAAGAAGCGATGTCCAGGCAGGCTGCGGCTGAGAGAGAGCGCAGGGCGAGAGTAACATTGGCCATGGCAGAGTACGAGGCTGCAAATAAGATGATTGAAGCTGCGGCTCTGTACGAAAAGAGCGATTATGGATTACAGTTAAGGTGGATGAACATATTATATGAGCTTGGTTTACAGGGACGTGGTACTTTAATGTTGATACCCACAAATCTGATGTCTGCAGGCCCTAACTTGGCATCGATAGGGTTAGTAGGCTTAAATGAGGCGTTGGCAGAAAAAACTAAAAAGCCAGAAATGCCAGATAAAGAGGCTTTAAATAACACAGGCTTAGATCAGAAAAAAAATCTATAATCTTTTCTTTTTTTAATTATTTTTTATGATTCTACAATATTTAACTGTAAATTCTTGTGCACATAGGGCTTTGTCAAATATTCGTTGACACGATCTGATTAGCGATCATCTGCTTCACATCTTTTTACTATTTTATCACTTTACCTGATTGCCATTTTTCTATATCAAGAAGGGATCATGTTAGCCTATCTCCATTGCTATGTTTATTAACGTGTTTACGACTTTGTCAATTATCAAGCCACATTCTTCACAGATCATAGTTATGCCATGCACTTTTCAAGTCAGTTACCTACTTATTAAACATTCTCTGCCTGCATTTATTTTCTCGATAATACTATTATAGACGCACTTTTTTTAATTTTAGGCAAATTCATATATTTGCTATGATCTTTTTCATATTTTATTCTCCTGTTGATATCTATTTTTGAGATAGTGTTGCAAAAAAATAGGTGGTTAAGAAAATTTACTATTTCCACGACGTTTTCTCTAAGAAAAATTAATATATTTGATATATATCACGTATATCATAGGTAACAAATATGGCAGATGAAAAAGAGATTGTAATGGTTACAGTGAATTATGTTCCTGGAAAAAAGATAACTCAGGTTATAGGTCCCATATGGGGAATAACTGTAAGAAGTAGAGGGCTCGGGCAGAACATAGCAGCATACTTTCGATCCTGGGCGGGTGGCGAAATAGGGTTATACACAAAAATGCTTTCAGATGCTAGAAAAACTGCCATGGACAGGCTTAGAGAATCTGCAAAAGAGCTTGGAGCAAATGCTGTTATCGAGATCAGGTTTGACACCTCTGAAATTAGCAAGGTTATGAACGAAGTTGTTGCATATGGAACAGCAGTAATAGCTGAGACCATTTCTAATCCAGCAGAAATGGTATCTCTGTCTTGAGTTCTTAAATACAGTATATTTTCAAAAGTGAAATGAGAAAGAAGGCTAATATCATTGTTCAGCATCTTATTCTGATCAAGGTTTATTAGTAACAATAGTAGTTACTAAATTAACGGCAAAAATATAATAATGTTTTAGACATTACATAGTTTATATCATTCAGAAAAAAAGGTGTGATAATGGAAAAAATGATCGATGTTCATAATCTGACCATGAAATTCGGAGACATTACTGCTGTTGATGATCTTACGTTCTATGTAGAAAAGGGAGAGGTTTTTGGTCTGCTTGGTCCGAATGGAGCCGGTAAAACCACAACAGTAAGATTGCTTTGTTGCTTACTATCTCCCACAAGCGGGTCTGCAACGGTAGGAGATTATAATATTACAAATAAAAACGATGCAATGAAAATAAGGAAGATGATTGGGTTAGTTCCCGACAATGTAGGTCTTTATGAAACGCTTAGTGCATATGCGAACCTTGAGTTCTTTGGAAGGATGTATGAAACTCCTGAACAGCTTATAAAGGAGAACATAGAGAAATATCTAAAAATGCTGGATTTATGGGACAAAAAAAACAATGCAATCGGCACTTTTTCCAAAGGAATGAAACAAAAGGTTGCTCTTGCGAGAGCATTGATTCATGATCCAGAAGTACTTTTACTGGACGAACCCACTGCAAACCTTGATCCTGAGGCTGCTAAGGCCATCCGAGATATTATACTTGATCTCAAGAAAGAAAATAGAACAATTCTTCTTAACACGCATAATCTAGATGAAGCTCAGCGTATATGTAATAGAATTGGAGTATTAAAAACAAAGCTGATAGCGGCTGATACACCGCAGAATCTTGAGCGAGCTTTATCTGGAAGGCAGACCGTCATTCTGCTAGAAGAGGTAACTGATAAGATACTAAGTGCTGTCAAAGCAGCAAATCCTAAGAATGTTGAAAAAGACGGAAACAGATTAATAATTGAGATGAACAATCCTGAGAAAGAGACGCCTGCTATGATAAACGCAATTGTTTCTGCGGGGGGAAAGATCAAATCAGTCAATGAGACTGGTGCAACACTGGAAGATGTGTATCTTAAACTGGTGAGGGAGTGAAAACATGAGATTATGGAAATCATGGATCGTTGCAAAGAAAGATCTGGCTATCTTGAGAAAGAGAAAATCCTTGATTACTTTAATAGTGGCTTTGCCGCTAGCTATAGGAATAGGCCTTCCAGTTCTCACGGATTATTTAATTATCAGAAAGCATATTTCTGGGTCTTTTGTAGCAGAGCTTCTTTCTTCATTCGCATTTTTTTTCATGATCATATCCGCTGTGCTTCCCCTCTACCTATCTTCTTACAGCATCGTAGGAGAGAAAATAGAGAAGAGTCTAGAACCTTTGCTTGCCACTCCTACCTCCGATGGTGAGATTTTGATGGGTAAGTATATCAGTGCATTTCTGCCAATGATTCTCTCAATCTACGTGGGTACAATTGTATTTATGGCACTATCAGATCTTCTGACATACAATAAGTTAGGCTATCTGTTTTATCCAAACTGGGCATTTGCAGTCGTAATGTTTATAGGTGTTCCTCTTTCCATTATATATGGTGTTAGTTTTGGCGTGTTTGTGTCTGCCAAAGTAAACAGTGCACAAACTGCATATCAGATGGGAGCTGCATCTTTAATTCCTTTTTATGTTTTATATGTGATGGGTGAGATCAATCTAGTATCGCTCACAAGCACTACCAATCTCTTGATAATTTCTGCAGGGCTCTTAATTGCTGTAATAGTTTTGTACTTTCTCAGCAAGACAACATTCAATAGAGAAAAAATATTAACAGAGTGGAAATAACCTTATTTTTTAGCTTTTTTCTTTTCTTTAAGATCTTCCGGCAAGTCTCTGTATGTAAGCCACCATGCATATCCCTTAAACTCTTTGAGTCTTGCCTTTGCGTCTTTTACTGTTTTAGGTGCAGAATTCAGAGCTTTATTTCCAATCAGCTCGTTATCTGGCCAGTTGGCAGGCATGGCCACCTTGTACTTATCGCTAGTCTGCAGCGCTTTTATCGCCCTTAAAAGTTCATTAACGTTTCTGCCGATCTCTAACGGATAATACATTATGAGCCTGACAGTCGAATTGGGATCCACTATAAACACAGCCCTGACTGCGGCTGTAGAAGATTCTGCGTGCAGCATTCCAAGTTTTCTTGCAACTGCACCCATGGGATCTGCTATTATCGGAAATGGTACTGTAATCTTTAGATTCTCTTCAATCCAATTCACCCATTCAATATGACTTATGTTACTGTCTACTGATAATCCTATCATCTCAACGCCCAGGCTTTTAAAGTCATCGAACCTTTTTGAAAAAGAGTAAAACTCGGTTGTGCATACTGGCGTAAAATCACCCGGGTGACTGAAAATCATAAACCATTTTCCAGAAAAATCATCCGGTAGCTTTATAGATCCAAACGTTGTATTGACCTGAAGATCGGGAAATCTTTCGCCTATAAGAGGCATCTTATTTTCATCCATTTTGATCACCAGATATTCATTCTTTTATCAATATTTAAACTTTGTTCAAAATCATCTTTATATTTTAAACAAAATTTTATATTATGGATCAATTTACTTTATACTGAAAACGTGATAAAATATGGATAAGAAAAGCATTTTAATTGTAGGCGGTGGCGGGTTTATAGGCTCTAATATATCAGAAATACTAGCACAATCGCATGATGTGAGGTACCTGGCTAGGCATAGATCTGAATTACTGGACAAACTGAACATCAGCTATATACCCGGGGATATAACAAAGCCAGAAACTTTAAGTAGTGTACCTAAATTTGATATTATCATAGATTTAGTGGCAGTGATAAAAAACACAAAAGCCCAGACACACTATGATGTGAATGTCAAAGGGGTAACAAATCTTGTAGCTCTAGCTAAAAGATTTAATGCCAAGTTTGTCTATTTTTCTGCTATCAATGCCGATATAGGCAAAACCGAATATTTTCAGACAAAGCATAGAGCAGAAGAATTGGTAAAAGAATCTGGATTAGAATATCTGATAATTAGGCCTTCGGTAGTGGTCAGCAATAATGATTTTTTTGTTACTAACGTCAAAAAAGTATCAAGATATGGCATATCAATAAATTCAGGATTGTTGTGCCCTGTTTACGTTAAGGATCTAGCAAAGATTGTTTCGATGGCAATATTTAAAGAATCAAACAAGATATTAGAAATATCAGGTCCAGAAAAACTAAATTTTACAGACATGGTCAATATCCTAAGATCAAAAAGAGGATTGAAAAATGCGAGAGTTTTGTCTAATGGACTGGTGAGGTTCACAGTTCCAATATTATCTGCATTTAACATAATAACAAAAGAGCAATACGCGATGATAACGTTAAATTTTTGTAGAGACAATGAAATATGGAGCAGATACGGTGTAGTGCCAAAAAAGTTTAATGAAATTCTATAACATTAACTTTCCAATGCTGTAAAATAAAGCATTTTTTATTTAATGCGGGCGCCGGGATTCGGACCCGGGGCGGAACCGTGGCAGGGTTCTGTGTTACCAAGCTACACCACACCCGCAGTTGATAAGGCTGTTTTGATATATGTCTGCCATAACAATTTCACAGCATTATCATTGCCAATATTTACTGAATTTTATAGCAGTATCTCTCTTATAGCAAAACTCTATTTAAACATTTTTATTGCCTGGAGTATGTATATTTCATCTCTAAAGATTTTTGTTTAAAGATTTATTTCAATTCTATAAAAGTTTGCTGTTTGCTTAAAACAACTACAAAATATTAAAATAGCAATTGTGATTTTGCTATTTGATAAATATGATTAGCTTGAAGATAGAAGATATTCATGCAGAAATAGAGAACAAAGAAATTTTAAGAGGTGTAAATTTAGAGATTCGGCAGGGGGAGATTCATGCGTTGATGGGCCCGAATGGCAGTGGCAAAACTACACTTGCTCATATAATATTCGGAGATAAAAAATATAAAATTACAAAGGGAAGAATTTTGCTAGATGATGAAGATATTACGAACTTGCCCACAGAAGAACGTGCGAAAAAAGGATTGTTTTTAACGTTTCAGGCCCCGATCTCACTTCCCGGAGTCAAGCTTTTTACACTGATCAGATCTGCATATTTAGCTGAGCACCCTACTGAAAATATTAATTTTAAAGATTTCATAACAAAAGTGCAGGAAAAATCAAAAGTGTTAAGTCTTGATCCATCATTTCTGGGAAGAAATACAAATGAAGGTTTTTCTGGCGGAGAGCGAAAAAAATCGGAAATTTTGCAGATGGCTACATTACTTCCGAAAATAGCGGTTGTTGATGAAATTGATTCTGGGCTTGATGTAGATGCCCTAGAAACGGTTGCAAATTCACTGAACAGCATAATTACAGGCTCTGACTCTATGGGAGCATTGATAATAACACATTATCAGCGCATACTTAAGTATCTAAAACCACATTATGTTCATGTATTATACAATGGCAAAATTCTAAGATCCGGAGATTATAGTCTGGCCATGCAAATTGAAGAAAAAGGCTATGACTGGATAAGAAATATGTAAGGGCGAATAATATGAAAGATAAGATAATAGAGCGCGATGAGCAAAAATACAATTTTGTAACGCCCCAAAAATATGAGTTTGTTACAGAAAAAGGATTGAGCAAAAAGGTAGTGGAAGAGATCTCGGAGGTTAAGAAAGAACCAGACTGGATGCGCAGATTAAGATTAAAGTCATTAGAGATATTTCTTGAAGCTCCTATGCCAAACTGGGGTCCTGATTTAAGAGAACTAAACTTTGATGATATCACCTATTATTTACGGCCAGAATCTATAAAGACTAGAAGCTGGAATGATGTACCTAAGGACATAAAAGACACATTTGAAGCTCTTGGCGTTCCTGAAATGGAGCGCAAGTATCTTGCAGGCTCTGTTGCACAGTTTGAATCTGAAGGAGTGTATGCAAACATAAAGAAAGAGCTTGATGCAAAAGGTGTGATATTCTCAGATCTGGATACTGCTTTGAAGGAGCATCCGGACATTGTAAAAGAGTATTTTATGAAAGCAGTGCCTATGCGAGACAACAAATTTTCTGCATTGCATGGTGCAGTCTGGAGCGGTGGCAGCTTTGTTTATGTGCCTGCAGGAGTAAAACTGGACCTGCCTTTAATGACTTATTTCAGAATGAACTCTGCGCAAGAAGGGCAATTTGAACATACCTTAATCATAGCAGAAAAAGACAGTGCGGTCAGTTATATTGAGGGGTGTACTGCGCCAGTTTACAATCTCAGTTCTTTGCACAGTGCAGTGGTAGAGATCTATGTTAAAGAAAAGGCCAAAGTAAGATACACAACTGTTCAAAACTGGAGCAAGGATATTTACAATTTAAATACAAAACGGGCATGGGTCGATCGAGATGGAAAGATGGAGTGGGTAGGGGGCAGCCTTGGTTCTAAAGTAACAATGCTATATCCATCCAGTTATCTAAGAGGTGAACGAGCAACAGCATCGCATCTGAACATCGTATTGAGCTCAGGCAATACTTGGAAAGATGGTGGTGCAAAAGTGTTGCATCTGGCACCTAACACTTCTTCGAAGGTCATATCAAAAAGCATCAGCATGGATGGTGGTGTATCTGTTTACAGAGGTTTGTTGAGGATCTCAAAAGGTGCATATAACTCAAAATCGCATGTACAGTGTGATGCGCTAATTCTAGATGACCGTTCTAAATCCATCACCTATCCTCACAATGAAGTTTATGAAGATTCTGCTACTGTTGCGCATGAAGCCAGCGTTGGCAAGATCGGTGAAGAAGAGCTGTTTTATATGCAGACCCGAGGTCTGAAAGAGGATGAGGCAAGGTCTATGATCGTACTTGGGTTTTTGGATGATGTAATGAAAGAAATACCTCTTGAATTTTCGCTGGAGCTAAACAGGCTTATCAAGTTAGAAATGAGCAAGTTGGGGGCGGTCGGATGATCTCTGATGATGACCTTATAAACATTTCAAATTCGAATAATGAACCAGGCTGGTTTTTAGATCTGAGACTTAAAAATCTAGAACTTTTTCATTTTTTTCAGTCTAGGAAGATTGCAGATTCACCAGTTGAAAAAAATTATTTTGACAAAGATAAATACATTCAAAATTTGCTTGATAATTTTTCTAATAAACAAAAAACAAAGGGATTGTTCGAGTATAAAAACAACAGAGTATGTTTTGATCTATCGCAAAAAAAAGATTTAGATATCCATCTAAATCTTGACGGAGTAGAAATAATAGATATAAATGATGCTATAAAGAAATATCCAGAGCTCATTAAAGATGCTATGAGTCATGCTTCTGATGAATATACTGCCTTGAAAAATGCGGTTTGGGGCACTGGATTGTTTGTGCATGTCCCGAAAAATAAGATAATAAAGAACATAAGCCTGAACACGATCTTTGGAACTGGTAAAACTATAAAAAACGACATATTTTACATTGAAGAAAACAGTGATGTTCAGCTTATAAACTATACGAACATAAAAGAGTCTGGCCAATATTTGGATGGTGCTACATATATAATCAACAACAATGCAAAGCTAAAATCATTGTATTTAGGAGACGGTGCATCGCACAGCCTAATGTCTGTCAAAGAATCAATATTAAATAAAGATGCTAAAGAAGAATGGTACTATGCTCTTAAGAACTTTGAGTATCATCTTATGGATTCCAAGAGCATATATATAGGGCAATCCAGTTCTGCAAAAGTTGTTGGTGCGGCAATCGGAAAAAACAAGCAAGTATATGAGAGCATTACAGATGCGCTTCATACAGCTCCAGATACTACCAGCTTTTCAAATATCAAGGTTGCATTGTTAGATTATTCAAGGGCTATAATGCGCGGCAACATAAAGATTGAGAAAGATGCAACGAGAAGCAATGCATTTTATGAAGGCAATGCACTGTTGTTAAACAGAGGCACAAACAGCATAACACTGCCATTTTTGGAAATAGACGGCTCTGGCTCTGTAGCCAGGCATGCGGCCACTTCCACAAATGTAGATCCCGATCACATTTTTTATTTGTTAACGAGAGGTCTCGATGAGATCAGTGCCAAAAAGATACTTGTTGATGGATTTTTGGATGAGGTAGTGAGACAGATATTGATAACTGAGGGCACTAGATTTTTGAATATAGGTGAGTGATATGATTGATACACAAAAAATAAAGCAGGATTTTCCAATTTTGCAAAGAATTATAAATGGAAAGAAACTTACTTACTTAGATAGCACAGCAACAACCCAGAAACCGAATAGTGTAATAGATGCAATTTCTGATTATTATCGAAATTACAATGCCAATGTACACAGAGCCATTTACAATATTGGAGAAGTGGCTACTGAAAAATATGAAGCTGCAAGAGCGAAGGTTGCGGATTTTATAAAAGCGCGCAGGCCGGAAGAGATCATATTTGTAAGAAACGCTACTGAGGCTTTGAACCTGCTTGCTTACGTTTACGGCTTTAATTATCTGAAAGAAGGCGATGAAGTCATTACGACAGTGATGGAACATCATTCAAACATAGTTCCATGGCAGATCTGGTCCAAAAAAGGGTTGAAGCTCAAGTTTGTAGACATTAATGATGACGGGACACTAAAAATGGAAGATTATGAAAAGCTTATTACTGACCGAACCAAAATAATCACGGTTGCGCATGCCTCTAATGTTCTGGGCACAATCAATGACATCAAGAAAATCGGAAAAATAGCGCATGACCACAATGCCCTGTTTATAGTTGATGCTGCACAATCAGTACCTCATATGCCAGTAAATGTTCAGGACCTGAACTGTGATTTTCTGGCATTTTCCGGGCACAAGATGCTTGGTCCTATGGGGATCGGAGTGCTTTATGGAAAATATGACATTCTAGAAAATCTAGAACCGTTTATGGGCGGTGGCGAGATGATTAATGAAGTGCATAAAGAAGGTGCAACATGGGCAGAAACACCACAGAAATTTGAGGCAGGAACTCCAAACGTTGCAGGTGCTATAGGATTAAGTGCAGCTATAGACTATCTGAATAATATAGGTATGCAGAATGTAAGAGATCATGAAAAAGAGCTGGTATCCTATGCTTTGAACCGATTGAAAGAGAGAAAAGACCTGGATATATACGGACCGTCAGATGCTGAAAAAAAAGGAGGCGTGATTGCTTTTAATTTTAAAAACATCAATCCTGAAAGTCTTGCCACCAACATGCAGAGGCAGGGAATAATGATACATTCTCATGATGTTGCATCGATTCTTGACCGGTCAGGAGTGGCAGTTAGATCCGGGCACCATTGTGCGCAGCCGCTTATGGATCGACTTGGCATAGTAGCTACTGCGAGAGCGAGTTTTTATGTGTACAATGATAAGGATGATATAGAGACATTTATAGATGGCTTGGATAACATTTATAAAATATTAAAGATTAAGTGATTTAATATGGATGAAAACTTATATTTAGATTTTATACTAGAACATTACAAAAACCCGAGAAACTTCGGGACTATAGAGCATGCGCAGGTAGACGAAAAAGGCAGCAATTCTTCCTGTGGCGATGAGATAGAACTGTTTTTGAAAATAAATAATAATGTAGTGGAAGATGTGAAATTTTACGGAAAAGGATGTGCGATAAGCCAGGCATCTGCATCTATATTGACAGAGCTTATAAAAGGCAAGACAATTGAAGAGCTAAATAATTTTAAGAGTGAAGATCTATTGAAAGAGCTAGGCATTACACTCACGCCGGTTCGTTTAAAATGCGCATTGTTATCTTATGAAGTTTTGAAAAGAGGCCTGGAAAAATACAGAAAATGAAAGCGCATATAGATTACAGAGAATCTGAATTTTCGCTAAAACTTGGAAAAATATTTGAAAATATATCGCTTGAAAACCTTGATATTTCAGATATCTGTATGGAATTTGATGAGTACTGTATTATTATAGAAAGAAAAGAGTACACTGATTATATCAATTCTGTAAAAAATGGGCATCTATGGGATCAGCTTGCAAGAATGTACGCATTTAACACTATTTTTAAAAAGCCAATAAAAAGAAAGGTGCTGATAATCAACAACTATAATTCTGAGGCTGAAGGGCTACAAAGTGCCAGTATTGCAGGCTCTTTTCTTGAGGTAAGGTATGTTTACAACATTGATCTGTTTGTAACTTTGTCCGATAATGCGTTTATAGAACTGATCAGGATCTTTAAAGATAGAGAAGAATCCGGAAAAAATGATAAGGCCCCGGTGCAGAAATGGGAGCATTCATTGAAAAAGAGCATGGACGAAAGAGACTGGAAAATATATGTACTTTCAAGTTTGCCATATGTGGGCACTGAGACCGCCACAAAATTGCTGGATCATTTTAAGAGCATAGAGAACATTTCAAAGGCGAGTGTTATAGATCTGAAGAAAGTGAAAGGAATAGGCACAAACAAAGCCCGCAAGATTTATGAGATACTGCATTGAAAGTGCTATAACAATGTTTTCAGTGCATTCAGATGTTTTTCATCGACCATTCTGACCTCTTCATAGATTTTGTCAATATACGATTTTTCTATTTTTCCACTGCTGTTTATTTTGTCACTGAGATCCTTCACAAGTTCGTTAATTTGTGTTTGTGAACTTACAGTTTCAGCCATTGCTTTGCTGTAATTGATTTTTGTCGTGTTTGCCAGAATTCTGTGCAGCTTTTCAGCATTTTCCCAGTACTCTTTATTGTACGCTACATTTTCAAATCCAAGAAATAATGGCTTGTATAGTGAAATGCACGGATTTGAAGAGTAAGTAAACCATAACAGCGTAAATTTAGAGCCGAGTTCAACAATCATTGAGTTTACAGTTTGATATCTTCTTGTTAGAGAACCTGCATGCATGCAAATATCTCTATTCGATCCTTTTTTTGGTAAAAATTCAGGCTCATTGTGCATTCTCATTATTTTCATGATCTCTTCTATCGTCACGTTTCCTTCTGAAGAGTTAAGCATTTTCCTTGTAATGTCTGCTCTTTCACGTCCTCTTCCAAAATAAGTATATAAAAAATCAGGTCTGAGCTCAAAGTTTTCTTTTTTATTAATAGCTGCTCTGTTTGAGATCGAGCCAAAGCTTTCAACTTTTGCAGATTGCCACATTTTTCCATAGGTTTCCAATATATATGCTTCTTGTTTATCTGCTATCATAAACGAATTGTCATAATACTCATCTTTATTTAAGCTGTTAGATCCACCCTGCCCATATTCTTCTATGTACCGAATTATTATTTTTAACGTCTCTTCTGCAGTCTTACCTTTTTCCAGTCCCAAACGCAATAGATCCATGCCAAGCAACCCTTTTTTTTCAAACTTTCGCTTTGTGAACAGAGCTTCGTTACCAATTGCCACACCATATTCATTGACTCCCATCTCTGCACCCCACATCCAGTAAGGTCTAGAGATCACAATAGCGTTGCTTTCACCTTCAAAAGCAACATCAATATATGTGCATTTAACTATTTTATCTCTTATAATCCTTGGATAATATTCTACAAGCTGTATTTCATCAGGCTCTCTGTCACTGTTCTTTGCAAAATAGGTAACATTCTTATTGGCATTGTTCTGATTCATAGATACTAATGTATCACACATACTATTTGCAAACAGTTGGTGCGATTTATAGTTTTCTCAAAATAGCGTAAACGGTTCTAAAAATGGATCAGAGACAATCTTATAAGGACTGGATTTGAAAAACATGCCTGAAACTTTTTTGCCTACTTCCAGCGGATTTTGTTTCAGGATCTTTAATGCGTTTACCGTGCTCATTTTCAGGATCTCGATGGGGTCTATGTGACCATAGAGATTGGATATACGATATAAATACTCCATTTCAGATCTTATAGAAGGTGCTGTGAACATGCCATTATCCGTTCCTATCGCCACATTTATCCTGTAATTTAACAATCGTGATATATGTGGTACTGTACTGAACTGACTATTGGATTTGGGCGTGACAACAATAGATACGTTTTCCTCTCTTACTCGCTCTAGATCTGAGTCTGTGGCTTTTAGCATGTGCACTAAAAATGTAGGTTTTAAATCTAATATAAAATCTATGTCTTCTCTTATTCTTTCGCTGGCATGTATCGCAAAAATCTTGTTTTTATCTGAGACTTTTTTTCTGATTTTTAAAATTATATCTTTAGGATAATCTGATATTGAGCTAAGCCCGATTCCTGCAGAGTTATCTAACAACGCATCTATTTCTTTTGCATTGAATTCATCGTTTTTTGCGGGCCTGGATAATATCAAGCAATTCAGCGTGTCCGGTAAAACTTCTTTTAATAACTCGATCCCGTAAATACCCTGCTCTCTAAAATCCAAAAAAGTAGAAACATGCTCTTTAGCCATGATCTTTAGGTTATTCACTATTTCAATTTGTTGTCTCTTCTTGTTTACATGTTCCAGCGCTCTCGCTTTTAATCCACCTGGACCAACTATATCAGATATAGATCCTACCGGTTCTTCCATAATGAAAGAATCTCCAAGATGCGTATGCATGTTTATAAAATAGGGTAAAAAAACACCATTTAAAGCATCTGACTTTTTAGGAGTGAGGTCAATAACCGTTTCATTCTCAATCTCTACCGTACCTTGTATTACTTTGTCATTCCATAATATAATGCCACTGAATTTCATATTCTTACGCTTACGCCTTCCTCGTTAATTAGTAGTTCATGTGGCTTAAAATCAAAGGTTGTACCTCTCATTTTCAGAATCTGCAATGTTCTATAATAGGCATTTTTGCGAACCTCTTTATTTAAAATTATAAATCCGTCTGATAAAAGCAATTCTGCGCTAAGATCCTCCACATTGCTGTCAACTGTCAGAATGGTTGTAACTTTTTTTTCGATAAAAAAGCGAACAAGCTGATGAATTGCCAGATTTTTGCGCTCTTCTTCAATACCATATTTTCTGAGTATAGTTAATGAATCTAATACGATTCTATCATATTTATTAGTATCGAACTCTTTAGCCAATTTCATAATTATAGACTCTATCGTTAACTCTCCTTTTTCTGCGCCCTCTTTCATTTTACTGACTTTACTAATCTCTCCCTTCGCAGTAATATCGTGAACAGGGTAGCCAACAGTATAAAGGGAATGCGCGGGAACTGCATCCATCAGGCTCATATTGTTCAGCGACCACTTGAATGAACGCGTGACATTCGGTAAAAATACCGAAGGCGGTCTGTCTACGGCTATGTACATGCATTTTTCCCCGTTTCTTAACCCTTCCCACAAAAACCTGAGCCCTAATACTGTCTTCCCCGTGCCAGTACCACCTGACAAAAAGTAAACTCTACCTGGAATTAGACCCCCATCCATCATTTTATCTAGCCCTTCTATTCCGTATTTCACTCTTTTC
>JAVYRZ010000020.1 GCA_038729465.1 Thermoplasmata archaeon | reverse complement strand
TATACTGTAGAAACTAAACCTGTAGAGACTAAGCCAGTAGAAACTAAGCCAGTAGAAACTAAGCCAGTAGAAACTAAGCCAGTAGAGACTAAGCCAGTAGAGACTAAGCCAGTAGAAACTAAGCCAGTAGAGACTAAGCCAGTAGAAACTAAGCCAGTAGAGACTAAGTCAGTAGAAACTAAGCCAGTAGAGACTAAGCCAGTAGAAACTAAGCCTGCCCAAGATCAAAATCCCATTGATGATATAATAAATATTATAGACTCAGGGGATCTTGCCAAAGCAAACCAAAAAAGCTTAGAAATGATTACTAAAAACCCAAAAGAGCCAAAATACTGGCTATTAAGAGCTGTAATTGCCTATAAAAATAAAGATGTTAAAGCATATCAGAATTTTATTTCCTATGCTTCTAGGCTTGATAAAAATATAATGAATGATACCATTTTTAAAAGGTATATTGAAAAATAAGGAGTAAGCAAATATTCTGTAACTATCTGTACATGGCGTAATAAATAAATGCGCATATTTGTATATTTTTAAAGTAAAAGTGTCAAAAGAGATGGAAAAGCAATTAGAAGACACTAAAAAATAGGTTTGTCCAGAGCCCGTGATTTCTGTAGATTCTATATTTTTAACTCATTTTCGTAAATCTCAGAAACAAAAGTACCTATGGCCGGAGCTGCTGTTAAACCAGGCGATTCAATGCCAATGAGGTTTATGAACCCGAACAGATTCTTATCTGCTTCATGCTTTATTACAAAGTCTCTGAATGAATCTTCTGGTCCTTCTAATTTTGGTCTTATGCCAGATGAATCAATCTGAATATCATATTCATTAATTGTCGGTAAGAATCTTCTCACCGATTCACGAAATTCCTCTACACTGGATTCTACAGTGTAATCAATGTTGTTCACATAATATGTGTTTGGTCCCATTCTTACAGATCCCGAGAGGTCTGGTGTTAGGTGAATGCCTAAACCATGTCTCGTTGGCACAGGATAGACCAGCATCTTAACAGGAGGCTTTCCAGATATTCGGAAATAGTCTCCTTTGCAATAATGCAGCCTATAGCCAAGTTTATCGATATCTAAACCAACCATTTCAGCTATTTTGTCAGAGTAGAGACCAGCACAATTTATAACTGTTTTTGCCTGAATCTTGAATTTTTCACCAACACTTACTCCACTCAGTTCATATCCGTAATTCGTTTTTTTCAGGCCTGTAACTTCTGTTTCTGTCGCTACTATTGCTTGGTTATTTCTAACCTGTGCATAAAAATGATTCATGAGGTCTTCTGGCTCTATTATGCCAGTGGAAGGTGAATAAAGAGCTTTTTCAACTTTAATATTTTTCTCTAATTTTCTGACCTCCTCTCCATCTAAAAACTTTAGCCCTTCCACGCCATTACTTTCTCCCCTCTTCATAAGCCTCTCTAACTCTTCTATCTCTTCTTCTCCAATTGCCACAGTTAGTTTTCCCAATTTCTTGTATGGAATCTTGTATTTTTCGCATATATCATAGATCATAGAGTTTCCTTTGACGGACAGAGTGGCTTTAAGAGTATCTTTTGGATAATGAATACCTGAATGGATCACACCGCTGTTGCGGCTACTGATTTCTTGCCCCAACCTTTTGTTTTTTTCAAATACATAAACCGCTTCATTGTTTTTTGAAAGTTGTGCGGCAACAGCTAAGCCTACTATGCCTGCGCCAATAATCACTATGTTTGCTGTTTCCATCTGATACTGTTAGACTTTTGTTGCTAATAAATTTTTTTTATGTTTCGTTTTTTTTCGAAAGAACACAGATCAACGCGGATGGATTATTTATTATGATCTGTTGAACCATACATCAACCGTTAACTTTGAACATTCACAAAGATAAGACTAACGAAAAGTTGGCAAGGTCAGTTTTCCAAAATATTTAAGTCATTGTATTTATTACAGTTTTTAGGTGTAATGTATGTATACAGTACTTAAAATAAATAAAGAGAATAGTTCTAAGGTTGACTCCTTTTATCAGGATGATCTGATCAGCAGACAAACGATCATTAGAAGAGACAATGTATCTCTCGGACTCAAAGATGAAGCGTTATACGTTATAATTGAGGGATCACAAGAAGCGATAGACAGAGCTGTTAATATATCCAAAGATTTTGCAACAGTACTTCCCTCATCTGATCGTGAAACTATCTACAAGAAAGTAAAAGAGCAAGATGAGAGTAGCCTGGAAGGCATAGGATCAATATTTGGTTAATATGTTAACTATTGTACTTGCAGACTCTGAGCTTGAAACAATTCCACCAGAACTCTGGAAAGATCCAGCAATATTGAAGTATTGTAGGGCAAAGCAGAAAAATCCAGAAAATTTGTTACTGGACGCATCCTATCACCATACAGCCATAAAAAAGATAGATCCTGAAAATGTGAATCGAAGGGGCAGGCCAGATATAGTGCATATGTTTTTGCTGATAGGTTTAGAGTCTATTTTAAACAAAGAAAAAATGCTGAGGCTCTATGTTCATACTAGAGACGATTATGTTATATCTGTGGATCCAGAAACAAGAATCCCAAAAAATTACAATAGGTTTGTAGGACTCATAGAATCTCTATTCCTTAACAAACAGGTTCCAGATTCTAAAAATCCACTTTTAAAAATTGAAAAATGCAGCTTGCTAGAATTGACAAAAAAGCTTGGCATGCCCCCGATCATCATGCATCCTGACGCTGCAAATGCTAGGCTAGGTGATATATTAAATAAAGATAGTGTAGTGATCATAGGCGGGTTTTCAGAAGGTGATTTTAGATCCGATATAAAATCTATAAAAGAGAGGTGTTCTATATATCCTAAAGAGCTTGTGGGTTGGGTTGTGGAAATGGAAGTGATCGTAAATTATGAAAAGTCAGTTTTTAAATTCTAATAATTTTTAAAAAATTAGAAATTTATTTATTCTTGTAATGATTTATGTCTAAAATGAAATCCGGCAGAAATGTACCACTGAATTATTTTACTGACAGGTCTAATTATAGGTGGTATATTCTTACTACTGTATTGTTCGGTGCTTTTATGTCGGCACTTGACGCTAACTTGATGAATATTATTAATCCTGTTCTAGAAAAAGTGTTTTTTTCACCTTTATCAATTGTTGAATGGGGTTCATTGTCATATTTACTTACACTTACTATATTATTGCCGGTCTTTGGAAAGATATCAGATATTATAGGCAGAAAAACAATGTACAATATGGGGTTTACGATCTTTATAATAGGCTCGGCAATGGTCGGACTCTCATTTAACATGATCTGGTTTGTTTTGTGGAGAATCGTTCAGAGTATTGGAGCGACAATGCTGCAATCGAACAGCATTGCAATCATTACAGCTAATTTTCCGAGTGAGGAAAGAGGTAAAGCGATAGGGATTCAGGGTGCTGTTCAAGCTATAGGAATGGCCGTTGGCCCGAGTTTTGGCGGGTTTTTGGTAACATACATGAGCTGGAGATATGCATTCTACATAAATGTGCCTGTAGGAGCGATAGGAACGGTGCTAGCGTATTTTGTGTTGCCCAGAAACGTTATATCTGAAAAAAAAGAGCGTATAGATTATATTGGAATTTCTCTATTTACTGGCTTTTTAGGCCTATTTTTAATTGATTTTACAGAAGGAATGAATATTTTCGGGTTTTACGGTGCTATCTTTATCGGGATCGTATCATTGGTCCTTTTACTGTTGTTCATACGGGTAGAATTGAAGAACTCTTTTCCATTGCTGGATCTTAGCCTGTTTAAAAACAGGGTTTTTACTGCTGGAAATTTTTCAGGGATGATATCATATCTGAGCCTTAACGGGCTGATGTTCATTTCTCCATTCTTTTTAGAATTTTCATTGGGCCTAAACGGATTTTTGGCAGGCGTTATGCTTATAGCAATACCTGCGTCAATGTCTATCATGGCTCCGATCAGCGGGCATCTGGCAGACAGGCACGGGTACGTAAAGTTTTCGGTGCTGGGAATGACGTTAATGTCGATAGGATTCTTGCTTCTGTTCTTTGTAAACCTGCAAGTATCGTTGCTTTACGTACTGTTATCATTTGTGATGGTAGGCGTGGGCATGGGTATGTTTACACCGCCAAACAACACAACCGTTATGTCAGTTGCATCGGCTGGAAAGTTAAGTCTTGTGGGTGGGCTGTTAAACATGATGCGAAGCCTTGGGCTAATATTTGGAATTAGCATAGCAACGCTTGTTTACGATTATGATCTATCCAAAAATAAGGCTGTAACTTTAGCAAGCTCAAATCTGTTTGCTTATAAAATTACGATACTGGTGCTGCTAATAGTTACTATTGTGGGTGTTATATTCTCTTCGATGAAAGGACAGATTAAGCACAAGCAGTTTTAACATTGTCAGCGGGAATTACAAATTCTTCAAATGGAGTAGGAAGGTCACATTTTTGGAAGAGCATTCGTTTTACAAACAGAAACCATGTTATTTAGCAGCATTTTAATAAGCTCAACTGCCTGCAAGTCTGTTAAATTGCCCTGTGCATCAAATTTTTTTTCAGCAAAAGTTACGAAAATCTCTGGATAGGTTAATGTGTAGGTATTTAATCCTGTAAGCACCTGCCTCAGGTGATATTGAGCTCTGATACCTCCAAATCTGCCCACGGATACGCTCATTATCGCTACAATCTTGCCACTTATAGAATTGTCTTCTGAAGGTCTAGTGATCCAGTCTATTGCGTTTTTTAAAACTCCAGAAAAAGAGTAATTGTATTCAGGTGTGCTGATGAGCAAACCATCTGCGTTCTTTACTGCCATTTTAAGTGTTTTAACTACAGGCGGAAGGTCATGTTCTAAATCTTGATTGAATATTGGAATATCTTTTAAATCGAATATTTCCAGTTCTGAATCTAAAGGCATCACTTTTTTGGCATTTATGAGCAATGCTTTGTTATATGAATCTTTTCTTATGCTTCCTGCTATCCCTAAAATCTTGATCATAAAAACTACATCAAAATATTCCTATTTAAATGTTGTTAAGAGTTTTAGAAAAGCAGTAAGTCTACAATATTCAGAGAGAATATATACTGATTTCTGTTAATAAAAATGGGTATAGATATTTGCGTATTATATATACATAACTGAAAAAATCAATCAGCACAGTAAGGTTGGTGCAACCCGAATTTACGCCTACAGAGATTGCAATATCAGACTTGGATGAAATATATCCGCACAGGCAGAGATCGGTCTTTAAAGCAGGAAGCTCCGATGCTTTAGCTGATGGTAGCTCACTCGATGTGCTAATATAAAAAGATTTTGCTTTTGAAGTTATAGTAGTAATCTGTGATATGCAGAAAAAATTTAAGGAGATCACATAAAGTCTAAAATTTTAGTAAACTTTATATACTGATTATTTTTAAAAGATTTGAATATGTTTACGAGAGAAGAACTGATAGAACAAATTTCGAGATTTTTAGTTAATGAGAATTTTAAGGTATCTGTTCAAATGTTTCGTGGTACCTGTTACGATATTCTAGCAAAGCGAGATCAGGACTTTTATATAATAAAAGTGTTTTTAAATGTGGATACCATCAAAATAGAGATTGCAGAGGAGCTAAAGCTCTTAGCGAATTTTTTGGGCGCTAAACCGTTAGTTATAGGTCTTAGATCCGGATCTGGGAACTTGGAAGATTCAGTTGTATATTCTAGGCACGGGCTTCCTATCCTGTCATTTAAGACATTCTACGAGTACGTAAAAGATATAATATACCCCATTTCATTTGCTGCTCCTGGCGGATTTTATGTTAAAATTAACAATCGTTTGTTAAAGGAAGTAAGAGAAAGTAAAGATATATCATTAGGAGAACTTGCACGCGTGGGAAGAGTATCTAGAAGAACGATATTGATGTATGAAGAGGGAGAAAGCGCAACATCCATAGATGTAGTCATTAAACTTGAAGAATATTTGGAAGTGCCTTTAATTGAAGACTTAGATCCGTTCAAGTACCAGGAAAAACCTAAAGATTTTAATAAATTTATCGCTCCGGACGACGATTTTAAAGAAGAAATATCAAACATATTCGAAGTTGTAGGTGGCAGAATTTACTATACCAAACACTCTAAGATAGACGCGATCACCACGTATCTGAACGATACTTATTTAACAGGGCTATTAAACCAGAAAGAGGACCTGAAAACTAAATCAGAAGATCTAGCCAAAATTTCAAAAATTACAGAAAAAGAATCTTTTTTAATATCTAGATTTAAAGATGAAAGCGTTTTTAAAGCATCAGTACCAGTAATATCAATAAGAGATATTATGAACGTGAAGAAAAATATAAGTATCAAAGCTATTTTAGAGGAACACAAACTATGAAGACATTGCAGAAGACGGTCTTAAACACGGATGTGACTATTGTAGGTACTGTTCGGGGCCTGGTTTCTGAATCCGTAGCGATCTCTGATCTTCTTGAATCGCAAGAAAAACCAGAAGTGATACTCATTGGTATTTCTCCGGAAGAGCTTGAAGGACTGTCAAAATATCTCGAAAAGCCGTTTGAGATGGACCTATCTGATTATGAGCTTTTATACGGCCTGAAACTAAAAGAATTTGGGAAAGTGAAGATGCCCATTCCCTCGTACGTAACTATTATTGAATTTTCTAAATCTAAGAATGTTGATTTGATTGCAATCGACTTAGATGAAAAAATGTACAATGAGCAATATACAGAACATGTTTCATTGTTCGATCTTTTAAGATACTCATACAGAAAAGGACATCTGTGGAACAAACATTACGATTTTTCAAGCCCTGAAAACTTTGCAATATCTTGGGACAAAGAGGTAATAAAATTGAAAGGGTACAAAGAATTAGAGCTTTTGAGAGAACAACATTTTGCAGATAAAATTAAAGAGATAATTAGTAACAATAGATACAAGAGAATTTTAGTGATCATGGAGATAGAACGGCTGGATGGTACTCTTCAACTCCTTTAAATTTTTTGCAGATAATATACACTTCGCTGCTGCCTTCTCTGGTAGCTTCCGGAACGTTTATTTTACAGAAGACAAAATGTTTTTCTAGCTCTTTTCTGAAGCTCTGGAGAAGATCTCCATTAAAAACTTTAACTATCATATGTCCATTCTTTTGTAACAGATTAGTTGCTAAAAACCATGCACGTTCTGCTAAAGCTATCGATTTTACGTGATCTATCGATTTGTTTCCAGAGGTATGCGGGGCCATATCAGAGATAATTACTTGCACTCTCTCATTTTTATTGTTGCTTTTCAAGACCTTTACAATTTCATATATGACACTATCTTCCATTATGTCATGTTTAATGAACACTGCACCTTCTAGTTTCTTAACAGGTTTAATATCCACACCCACCAAAAACCCCTCTTTTCCAATTTTTTCTGCCGCAACCTGGCTCCAGCCTCCTGGTGAAGAACCTAGCTCCAGTACTGTCTGCCCTCTCTTAAAAATAAAAAAGCGGGCATCAAGCTGTAACAGCTTGTACGCTGCCCGAGATCGATAATGCTCTTTTTTTGAAAGTTTGTAGTATAAATCCTGTCTCTTCATGATTTTAATGTTTTTGAGTAGCCAAGAACTGTGTGTAAGCCTTGTCATCCATAAGCTCATTCAGCTCATTATCGTTATCGAGTTTGATCTCTATAAGCCACGCGTTATAAGGATCGTTATTTAATAAATCTGGATTGTCTATAACTTTTTGATTTTTCTGCAGCACAGTTCCAGACACTGGTGCATATATATCTTCAACTGCTTTTACAGACTCAAGCACTCCAAAAGTCTGACCTTTCTTAATTTTTGCACCTTTATCAGGAAGCTCCATGTATACTATATCAGTCAACTGTTGCTGTGCATAGTCTGATATGCCAATCTTGGCACTTGATCCTGTAACCTGCACCCATTCATGAGTTTTTGCATATTTTAATCCCTGTTTTATTTCCATAACATTCACCTTTCTAATTAAAAGAGATTACTTTAATAAACATAAAGTTTATGGTATTATTTGCTATTAAGAATGGTGTGATAAGAGCTTTTATAGCTATTGAGGTGCCCGTATTCGAAACGGTTGTAAAGTTTCAGGAAGAGCTTGCACACGCGGGAAGGATGAAGTTAGTAGAGCCTGAAAACTTGCATTTTACTCTGAAATTTCTCGGAGACATTGAGGAAAACATTACTTCGGACATAATAAAGATTCTAGAAGCGTTCAAGTTTCCAGCGTTTAAAGTGACATTAAGAGGCTGTGGCGCATTTCCCTCTCTTGAATATGTGAAAATAGTATGGATCGGTACGGATGAAAACCCATTAGAGCAAATGTCTGTGCAAATTGACAAAAAGCTTATGATGCTTGGGTTCAAGATGGAAAAAGAGCATTTGCCACATCTTACAGTCGCAAGAGTTAAAAGTAGAATCGACAAGTCTATTTTAGAAAAGTACAGAGATACAGAGTTTGGAAGCTTTAATGCCGAGTATATAAAATTGAAAAAGAGCATTTTAACAGAAGAAGGTCCTATATACAAAGATATAGATACTATTAAATTATATATCCCCTAAACCATGATAATAATGATCGGCGTAGGACATGTATTCAACATTTCACAAAAGATAGATTATATTGTAACTCAGGAAAATCCGGATGTTATTGGAATAGAGCTGGACGAGCTCAGGTACCAAGCATTGCTTTCTCCAGACAAACGTAGAAGCAGGGGTATTTCTATATTTACGCTACTGTCAGTGCTTCAATCGCATATTGCCAAGTCTATGGGCGCAGAACTGGGCGGAGAGATGCTTGCTGCTGCAAACATGGCTAAGAAGCTGGATATTCCGCTCGCGTTTCTGGACATGAATATTCAGGTTATATCTCAAAAACTGAAAGAGTTGGGATTTAAAGAAAAGAGCAAGCTGTTTTTTTCTATATTTCTCTCTTTTATCCCAACCCGAAAAAAAATGAAAATTACTGAGTTTCAGAGCCAAGAATCTGAAATTCTAGAAATTATGCATAAACAGTATCCACAGTTATCCAAGATACTGATTGATGATCGAAACGCATACATGTCAAAATCAATATTGGATCTCTCCACGAAATATAACAAGATTATCGTGTTTGTTGGAGATGCACATATTTCAGGGTTGAAAGCATTGGTCAAACCTGATAAAATTATCCGGCTTGCAGAGCTTTTAAACACTGAATATCCAAATTATACTCAGAAATTTGTATATCATTACAAGCTCAAAGAGTGATTACAAAGTTAATGGCAGGATACCTGAAAGCATCAGCTATCACACAATGATACATGCATCCATTATGTAGAGCATGGCTGAAAGAGAAAAAAAGTTAAGTAATAGTTTCCTATTAAAAGTAAACATGGAAGTTGCTACGGTTTGCCCATATTGTGGAGTAGGTTGTAATTTGATTGTAATTTCAGATGGTAAAAATATAAAAAACATTATACCTTCAAAAAGAAAGGACATAAATTTTGGAACATTATGCATTAAAGGTTGGAAAGGTATTAATTATGTTACTTCTAATAAGAGATTAAAGAAACCGTTATTGAAAATAGACAATAACTTTGTTGAGATCACATGGGCCCATGCAATTGACATTATCGTAAATAAAATTACTGAAGCGCTTGATAAATACGGGCCTAAAGGAATTGCATTCCAGGCAAGCGCAAAGTGCACAAACGAAGATAACTACCTGATGCAAAAGCTTGCAAGACAGGTTTTTCATACCAACAATATAGATCACTGTGCTAGAAGCTGTCATGCAAGCACTATTGAAGGACTTATGTCGACGATCGGCAGTGGTGCGATGACCACGTCTATTGCGGATATTGACAATGCAGAACTGTATTTTGTGATTGGTTCTAACACTACGGAGCAGCACCCTATTATCGGGGCAAGGATTATAAATAATGTGCGGAAAGGAAAAAAACTTATCTTAGCAGATCCCAGAAAAATACAGCTCTCAAATTTTGCAGAGATACATTTAAGACAGATTCCAGGCACGGATCTTGCGCTTTTGAATACAATGGCTCATGTAATCATAGAAAGAGACCTTTTAAACAAAAGATTTATAGAGGATAGAACTGAGAATTTTGAAGAGTTCAGAAAAGTAGTAGAATATTACAATCTGGATCGTGGCTCTAGAATCACTGGGATAGATCCTGAATTGATAGAAAAGGCAGCGATTTTGTACGCAAAATCCAGGTCTATTGCATTTTACGCAATGGGCATAACTCAGCATACTCAAGGCACTCAAAATGTGCAGGCGATCGCAAACTTAGCACTGCTTACTGGCAATGTTGGAGTCAGTGGAACGGGCATTGCACCTCTCAGAGGCCAAAACAACGTGCAAGGTTCTAGCGACATGGGCGCATTATGTGACCTATTGCCCGGGTACAGGAGAGTGTATGATGATGAGGGCAGGGAAAAATTTGAAAAATACTGGAACTGCAAGATTCCAAAAGAGCCGGGATTATCATTAACCGAGATGTTTGAAGAGGCACTTAAAAATAAAATTAAGGTTATGTATATAATGGGTGAGAACCCGGTAATATCGGAACCAGACAGCCAGAATATAATCAAAGCATTGAAAAGCCTGGACTTTTTAATAGTACAAGATATATTTCTTACCGAAACAGCGCAGCTTGCCAATCTGGTACTGCCATCCTACAGCTTTGCTGAAAAGCTGGGCACTTTTACAAATACTGAGCGCAGGATACAGTTGATCTCTCCGTTTTTAAAGCCTCTGTGGGAGTCTAAAAATGACTGGGTAATATTTCAGATGATTGCAAACAAGATGGGCTATGCGTGGTCTTACTCAGAGCCAGAAGATATCATGAACGAGATTTCGCAGTTAGTGCCACAGTATTCTAGCGTTACGTACTCATGCATCGGGGAAAAAGGAATACAATGGCCTGTAAAAGATTGTACAGGAACCGAGATAATGCATACTAAAACGTTTACAATCGGAAAAGGCAGGTTCATTCCCTCCGAATGGAAAAAGCCATCTGAATATTCGGACAACGAGTACCCGTTCATTCTTACAACTGGCAGAATATACTATCAGTTTCATACTGGGACTATGACAAGAAAGATAAACACACTAGAGCGCGAGGCACCTGAGCCATACGTTGAAATATGTCCTGAAGACGCAAAAAAATATAATATCAGAAATGAAGATCCTGTAATTTTAACGTCTCGTTACGGCTCTCTAGAAGTAAAGGCGAAAGTCACAGACCTGGTCATGGAAGGAATACTATTCATGCCGTTTCATTATTATGAAGCACCTGCAAACAGAATCACGAATCCTACACTAGACCCTATTGCAAAGATACCAGAGTTGAAAGTCACAGCCGTAAAGCTGAAAAGGAGGGGACCATAATGCTCTATAAAATCGAGAAAGAGCAGATAAATAACTACATAGACTGGCTCCTGAAAAAATACGAAGTGTGGGGTCCAAGGCTAGTAGGCACTAATTATGTGTTTTCCAGATTAGATAACGGATCACAGTTCAGAGATGTTAAAACGTTGCTGGGGCCTAAAGAGCAGATTTATCCTGCGATTGAGAACATTTTTAAGGATGATTCAAAAGAGCTCATTGTGATTGGAGTGAAATCTTGCGACTTAAGAGCGTTTAAAATGCTTGATGATGTGTTTTTAAAAGAGTATAAAGATAATAACTTTGAGAACAGAAGGAGCAAGGTTCATTTTTTCAACTTTGTATGCACAGAACCTTGTGAATACGGATTTTGCACCACTTTTTACGGGCCGAGGCTCGAGGAAGGTGTTGAATTGCAATTTACCGATATTGGATCGTATTATTTAATTGAATCATTTAACGATCGGTTCATAAGCCCAGGTACTGAGATTGCTGATGAGAAAGATCTAAAAACAGCAAAAGATATGGCCGAAAATGTGTATGATAAAATGAAGCGATATAATGTAAAAAACATGGCTGAGAAACTGGAATGGAATAGCCCGCTATGGAAAGAGTATGGAGAAAGGTGCATATCATGCGGAGCTTGCAATTATGCGTGTCCCACATGTTTCTGTTTTGATGTGTTTGATGCTGAGAATGAGAGGTTCAGAGAGTGGGACTCTTGCATTCTCGCAGGATTCACGAGAATTGCGGGAAATGTAAATCCCCGCACTACACTAGATTTGCGATTAAGACAGCGGTTTTTGCACAAGCTCAAGTTTCATTATGAAAATTACGGGTATTATCTGTGCACAGGCTGTGGCCGATGCATTGAAGTTTGCCCGGTAAAGATAGATATCAGAGAAGTAATAGAGAAGGTGAAAAAATGAACAGCATGGCACCTTTAAATACCGAGATTTTGGATATAAAAGAGGAAACGGCAGATGTAAAATCTTTTCTTCTCCAAAACGTATTTGACGTAGTCCCAAATCCAGGTCAGTTTTACGAGCTATCTGTAATGGGATATGGAGAGGTGCCGATATCCTTAGCAAGCAGTAAAAACGGGTTATTGTTCAGCATTAAAAAGGTAGGGAAAGTGACTGAAATAATGCATAAAATGCATAAAGGGGACAGAATCGGGATCCGGGGGCCATATGGAACAGGCTTTCCCGAACCTGACGGAGCAACAGTGCTTATTGCAGGAGGAATAGGATTGCCTCCTGCACGATCCTACATAGAGCACTCGCTCGTTAACAACAACAAAAATATGATGTTGCTTTACGGTGCCAGGTCTCCAGAAGATATAGTATATAGACAGGAAATAGAACGATGGAATAAAATGTTTAACGTGTATGTATCTGTAGACAACGCAAATAAAGAATGGAAAGGTAATGTTGGTGTGGTTACCAAGCTGTTTAACAGAATAACAAATATTCAAAGCAAGTTTATAATAATCGGGCCCACAATAATGATCAAGTTTTCAGTGATAGAGCTCAAGAAAATGGGTGTGGAAGATGACAATATATATTTATCGCTAGAAAGAAAAATGAAATGTGGGGTCGGGTTATGCGGGCATTGTAATATTGGCAGATATTATGTGTGCAAGGATGGGCCCGTGTTTTCATATTCGAAAGTGAAGGATATACCTGAGCTTTTCTTCTGATTTAAACAGATCAGATTAATTTTTATTATTGGAAGCGGCAGTAATGTTCAAAAAAATTAATATCTATGTAATAGTTGTAGGTAATGAAGGTGTATAATAATGCCAGCAGATATTTCAAAATTAAGATACGGCACTGACCTGATCAAAAAAGGCTTTGCTAAGATGCAGAAAGGAGGGGTGATAATGGACGTTATAAATGCAGAGCAGGCTCACATTGCTGAAGAATCAGGAGCAGTTGCAGTAATGGCCCTAGAAAAAGTACCAGCAGATATAAGAGCGGCAGGAGGCGTTGCCAGAATGGCAGATCCTCTTAAGGTAAAAGAGATCTTGGAGGCTGTAACAATACCTGTGATGGCTAAGGTTAGAATCGGGCACATATCAGAAGCGAAAGCTCTGGAGGTGCTGGGAGTAGACATGCTTGACGAGAGCGAAGTATTAACACCGGCAGATCCTTTTTTTCACATAGATAAGCGAGAATTTAAGATCCCGTTTGTATGTGGTGCCAGAAACCTGGGCGAAGCAGTTAGAAGAATATGGGAAGGCAGTGCTATGATAAGGACCAAAGGTGAGGCTGGTACCGGCAATGTTATAGAGGCTGTAAGGCATATGAGACTTGTAAGCAGGGCGATAGCAGATCTGAAATTGAAGGACGATGATGATTTATACAGTATTGCTGAAAAATATGCATCTAGCTATTTAATTCTTGAGAGCCAGATTCGAGAGTTTAACGGGGAAACCATTTCATTTAAAAAGGGAGATATAGTGTTCTCAAAATATACAATTGAAGAGATTAACAAAGGTCTTTATGAAACCCTGAAAGAGATCAGGAAACTGGGAAGGTTGAACGTGGTCAATTTTGCTGCGGGCGGCATTGCCACTCCTGCAGATGCGGCGTTGATGATGGAGCTTGGAGCAGACGGCGTATTTGTGGGATCTGGAATATTCAAGTCTCCAAATCCGGTAGAGATCGGAAAAGCCATAGTTGATGCGGTAGAGCACTATGATGATCCTACAATAATAGCAGAGGTATCGAAGGGATTGTCTGCAATGAAAGGCACGGACATTTCGACAATACCGGCAGATCAGAAATTGCAAGATCGCGGCTGGTAAAAAAACATTTCACAGGGCTCGTGGCCTAGTTTGGATAAGGCACTGGCCTTCTAAGCCAGCTATCAGGGGTTCAAATCCCCTCGGGCCCGTTTAAAACTCTAATCGAATACTTTATTAACAAGTAAGTTAGAACATGATTTATGACATTTGAATCAAAATATGAAAATATGATGAAAGACCAAAAAGTAAGAAGATGGTTTGAAAATCTAAAAGCAAAATCTATACTTACTGCAACAGTATATAGAAGAGCCCTAGGTTTATATTGCAAGCTCTAAAATACAACACCCGATAAAATATTAAAAGAGGCTAAGAATCCAGAATTTAGAGACACATTTATGGATTTTGTTAGAAAATTAGAAAAAGAAGGTAAAGCAGGATCTTATATCATAAGGTTCAAAAAAGTAATAAGATCATGGTTGAAGTTTAATGGTATTAATACTGTTCTTGATGTTAACATAGCTAATGAGAATGTAAATCCAACAATAATGAACGAAAGAGTGCCAACTAAGGAAGAACTATCTAAAATATTCAGAAACGCATCGGCAAGAGGTAGAGTGGCAATATCAATGCTCGCATTTTCTAAAAGGATACAAGAAAATATTAATATTAGAAACATGATAGGGTGGTTTGGACCATTTTAGATGGTCAAGATCAATGGGATATCTCATGAATTTAGAACGCATGAGAACAATTACTATAATTTTCTTAGTCTTTGTCAGTCTTCAGTTCTGGTTAGGGATGACTATAAATCTTGAGTTGTTCCTCCCCATAAAATATCTTTCTGCAGTGCCTTCATTGATTTACTACATGAGTCATTACGGTTTCATTCTTGTTCACGTTATAGATGGATTCTCCCTGCTGTTGCTCACCCTGCTATTTCTCTACTTTGCATTTAAAGAACATTACCTTTCATTAAAGGTAATATCCATAGTCGCTACCAGTTCTGTAATAGGTGCAATAATTAATGGGATACTTTTCCTGATGTCAGGTCAGTTCTTTGGGTATTCCATAGGCATGGCAATGAGCGCAATTTCCGCTTTGATAACCTTTGCAGTCGGTCTCTACTATATCGGTTTTAATATTGGAAGAGTTAATAGTTAGCAAATATGCTATTCATTCTTTTATCGTTGAAAAAACTGGGATCGTAGCGTAAGCTATAAAAAAATCAACAAAAAACGGTGCAAAAATGCTTTAAAAAACATATTTTTTATGATTTTGAAATGTAAAATTGTAAACATGGAAAAATAAAGTAAAATTTAATAATGTTTTCAGATATTATTGTAATATGGTTAGTGAAGATTTTCTTGTTATTTCTAAGAATGTTGTGGAGTCGGTTGAAAAAATAAGAGCTGCGCTGGGCATAGACAAAGAAGCGGTAGGTGTAAAGTACACGGATGAGCCTCCTGCAACTACGTTAGATGAGGGCAAATATGCAGTGTGTGGTGGCATCTTAGAGGCTACTAATGGCAAAGTGATAATGCTCTCATCAGAAACCTGTTCTTGCCCCGGTGGAAAATCTCATCTTGGACTTTCTGAAAGAAGAGAAGTGCCACTCAAGATGCTTGTTGAAGGTGAAAAGCTCTGGTGCGATGTCAAAACTGCGACAAGGTCATTTATTGAATCTGAGAAAATTGCTAAACCGCCTCTCGGCATCGCCCGCAAGGTATATCTGTATCCGGTTACCAAAGCCGTCTTTGTGCCCGATTTAATAATCTTTCTCGTGAACGCAGAGCAGGTTTCAAGGCTTGTCACACTGGCTCAGTTCTGGGATGGAAAGACTCCTTCGTTCGAGATGAGAGGTTCGCTTTGCTGGAGCAGCATAACTTACCCACTTGTGTCAGGTAACTTCAACGTTACTGCTGGTGACATAAGCGCAAGAAGAATGGCGGGATTTGACAAGAATATAATGTTTGCCACAGTTCCACTGGAGAAAGTGCAGGGAATTGCCAATGCCATAGATAAAAGTACGGCAGGAACAGCTAAACAATCTCGCGAATTCTCTAGAATGACCGAACAAATAAGAACAAAATAAGATTGAGATACTTAGATCGATTTATAAGAGCAAAGCTTAAAAATATTTCTTTTTTAAACAATTTCTGCAATGTTTCTTAAAGCACAGAATACTGCAAGGTATACAGGTGCATCGATTATCTCAGATTCTTTAAGATCAAAATTTTCATCATTAATCTTGATTTGCAAAGGCTGTAACATCCTGATTTTCATATATCTGTTTATGAAAACGGGTGCTATAGCATCGACAAGCGGCTCAAAGCTATCTAAATCTTTATATTTAACAGCAGTTACCACAAATCCAGTCTTTCCGTGCAATGAGCCTGGCAATCTTATAAGCCTGTGTATATCAGTAGTGACCGGTTCGTCTATCTCGCCTTTCATGCTAGCAAACACTTTTGTTTCCAGCAGGTCCGATAAAAATTTTGCAGTCTTGTAGCTTAAGACATCAAATGAGCCAGTATTCAAGATCATTTTTACTTTTTTTCCATTGTCTTCAAACAGTTCCTTAACTGCCGGGTCTGAAATTTCCGGGTGTTCAGAAATCTGATCTTTTATTTTTTCTATATTTCCAGATTCATAATCTGACAGAAGAGATTTAAGATATTCTCTGGATTGTTTTGCAAATTTACCGCTCCAGCCGTATTCAGACATGGAAACAAAAGAAATGCTTTTTTCTCCCTTTTTATTTTTAACATGCTCTGAAAACAGGTCAGATCTCGTTAGTCCACTTCCACGTATATATGAGACAATTTCCCTTCGCTCCTTGCTTTTTAAAGATATAAAATCATCTTTTCTGATATGAACATGATATCCCCTACCACCTGAAAAAAAAATATTTATTGCATTTTCATTCAATCCAAAATCAGAGATAAGAAAATTATTGACAAGCTTTTTCAGTTCTTCTTTTATGTTCTCCAGCATCTGTTCATATGTTTTGTCTTTTGCAGAAGGAACATGGTCAGCATCAAGATCAAAAACAAGGTCTGCGCCGAGCCATAGTTTTTCATCCATGCTGTTTGCGTCAGGCACCTTGTAATAAGCAGTGGAATAATAAGCATGCGAGGGAACCCTCGTTATCAAAAAATCTCTAACTTCAACCTCTCTGCTAAACTTGATGTGTCTAGAAACATAATCTTTGTCAAAAAACATGAACCCGAACTCTCTTGCTGTAAATCTGGGAGGTAGATGCACCTTTAAATTTTTATAGTAATTTTCGAATTCTTTAATAACGTTTGGATTCACGTGTAAATAAAAGAATTTTTAATACTTTAATATTTCTATTTTATAGAATCTAATATGTTAAATTTTTTTTCAATAATATTAAAAAATTAAAACAATTTTTTAATAAGTATAGAAGGGATAAAAATAATATTTATATATAACAAATGACGAATATATTTTATCTTGTGTTCGGTATTTGTATCGGAAACTTTTTAATAACATAATTGGATAGTTAATTTTATGAAAAACGAAATAAAAAAAGAGGATAAAACAAAAGAAAATGAAACATTACCTACAGATCAGATACATACTCCATCCTCCGAGCGTTATCGTTCAGTGATAAAAAAATCTATGGAAAATCCAGAGGAATTCTGGAGCGATGCAGCTCAAATTATAAACTGGTATAAAAAATGGGACAAAGTCTTAGATGATTCTAATCCACCATTTTACAAATGGTTTACTGGCGGAAAATTGAACATTACTTACAATGCCCTGGACAGACATGTAAATAGCGGAAAAAGAAATGTCGCTGCATTTATATGGATTGCAGAAGACGGATCAGAACAAATAGTTACTTATGAAGGGCTATACCATAGAGTAAACACGTTTGCTAGAGCTCTGTTAGACATGGGCCTAAAAAGAGGAGATGTGATTCTCATATATCTGCCAATGATCTTGGAGCTGCCAGTGGCGATGCTTGCCGCTGCCAGAATCGGTGTAACTTTTTCAGTAGTATATTCAGGATTCGGAGCGCAGGCGATAGCAGACAGGATAAAAGACTCAGGTGCGAAACTTGTGATAACAGCAGATGGTGGATACAGACGTGGAAAGATCATAGAATTGAAGAAAATTGTAGATGAGGCACTAACATTTACGTCTACCATTCAACAAGTGATCGTTGTGAAGAGAACTGGCAAGGATATTAACATAGTAGAAGGAAGAGATTATTGGTGGAACGATGTAGCAAACAATATCAATGCCAAGGTAACTCCAGAAGAGATGGACTCTAATGATCCTTTATACATACTCTACACCTCAGGAACCACAGGAAAACCAAAAGGAGCTATACACAGTACAGGTGGGTATGCGGTATACGTTGCAAATACTCTTAGATGGGCTTTTGATCCAAAACCTGACGATAGATGGTGGTGTGCTGCAGATATAGGATGGGTCACAGGGCATAGCTATATTGTATTTGCACCGCTTATTCTTGGATTGACCTCAATTATGTACGAAGGTGCAATAGACTTTCCCGAACCTGATCGAATGTGGGCAATAATTGAAAAATACAAAGTAAACATACTTTACACTACTCCAACAGCTCTGAGAATGCTCATGAAATTTGGTGATAACTACCCTCTTAGACATAACTTAGATTCATTACGAGTTTTAGGAACTGTAGGTGAACCGATTAATCCGGCAGCATGGCAATGGTATTATAATGTGATAGGAAAATCAAAGTGCCCAATAGTAGATACATATTGGCAAACAGAGACTGGCGGTTTTGTCATATCTCCTGCATTAGCGTTTGGTTTCGAGTCTTTAAAATCTGGTTCAGCTACGTATCCTATGCCTGGGATAGATCCTGTAATACTGGATGAGAATGGCAAAGAGGTTCCAACAGGATCTAAAGGGTATCTGGTGTTTAAAAAGCCATGGCCAGGGCTAATGTTGACAATTAATAAAGATCCAGAACGTTTTAAAAATGTCTATTTTTCAAAGTTCCCGGGAATGTATATGACTGGAGACTATGCAATGAAAGATGAAGATGGATATTTCTGGTTATTAGGCAGAGCTGACGAGGTCTTGAAAGTGTCAGGTCACAGAATAGGCACGATAGAGATAGAAGATGCACTTGTGGGAATCAGTAATATTGCTGAAGCTGCAGTATTCGGCAAACCAGATGAGGTAAAAGGTGATGCAATAGTGGCATTTGTAACTTTGAAAAGCGGTGCAGACTTTACACCCAACATAGTTAATGAAATTAAGTTACAGATCCGAGAGAGATTAGGGCCAATAATGGTACCTGAAGAGATACATCCAGTAAAGTTATTGCCTAAAACAAGGAGCGGAAAGATTATGAGAAGAGTAGTTAAAGCAGTGTATCTAAACAATCTACCAGGCGATATAACGACACTGGAAGATGGAGCATCACTAGACGAGATAAAATCTGCAATAGAATCATTTAAAAAAGAGGTGACATAATGGCTGAAAAAGAGCTTGCAAATCCAGCTCCGTTAGGATTGGCAGGATTTGCTCTGACCACAATAATATTGAGCCTATATAATGCAAAGATTTTACCTGCGGCTGGCGTAGGAATTGTAGTTCCAATTGCTTTTGCATATGGTGGCATGGCACAGATATTTGCCGGAATGTGGGAAATGAAGTCTGGCAACACGTTTGGCTACGTGGCGTTCTCTACATACGGTGCCTTCTGGATTGCTTATGCATTGCTTCTGTGGACTCTTGGAGCAGGGATACTGAGCATAGGCAGTGGTTCAACGGAAAGCGATGCAGTGGCAATATTTCTGACAATGTTTGGAGTGTTCACATTCTACATGTGGATCGCATCGTTCAAGACTAACTGGACATTATGGACAGTATTCTTGCTGCTATGGATCACGTTTTTCCTCCTTGCAATTGGTGACTTTGAGGATTCTAGCAACACGGTAGTCGCTGGTGGTTATATAGGAATACTGACCGCAATAGCTGCATTCTATGCATCTGCAGCGCAGGTTATAAACTCAACATTTGGAAAAACTGTAGCACCTATCGGTGGAAAGCCTATTAAAGACTAAAATTTTTTTTTCACTTTTTTTATATCTCACAGTGCAAAAAAATAAATAGTATCTTTTCAATCATGCCCGAATGAACAATAACAGGGATTCAAGTGCTGGCACTGAAACATTGCTGTTTCTTCTGATGGCCAGTTTCTGGGCTTTGAATTTTCCGCTGGTCAAGATTGCACTCATCTATGAGCCTCCTATGTATCTGCTGCTGTTCAGAATAATTTTAGGGTTTGCCACCTCTTTTTTATTGTTCCGGCATGTAAGAGTTCCCAAAGACCTGAAATCAAATATTTTTATATTTTTAGTATCTGTTTTCAATCTCGTGATATTGATGGGATTCTGGTTTATTGGAGAGACCACTGAATCTTCATCAATATCTGCAATTTTGATATATACATATCCTCTATTTAATATCCTATTCGCATACCTATTTCTGCATGAAAAATTATCTTACATGAGCGTAATTGGCACAATGATCGGATTTGCAGGAATAGTTCTGATCTTCTCACATGGTCTCGTAATAGAGCACAGCACAGGCATAATTTTGCTTTTGATAGCAGCGATCAGCTGGGCTACAGGTACGGTAATATACAAAAAATATCTGTCACCCAGAGTGGATGCTGCTACAGTGAACACATTTCAGTTTCTGTACGCGATGCCGGTAATACTGATCTGGGCGCTTGCCACTGAAAAATTTAATTTTTCAGGATTGTCAGTTTCATTCATCATGATAATCACATACATGGGTGTTCTAGGAACCGGAGTAGCATACTTTATTTATTTTTATCTGTATCGCAAATATAACCTCTCATCAATATCTTCCTACTTTTTTATTGTGCCTGCACTATCCATACTCTTCGCATACTTGATTCTCGGCGAGGTTGAATCTTATCTTACATATATAGGATTCTTGTTAGTAGCGATTGGAATATATTTCTCTTCTAAAAATAATCACTATAAAAACGATAAATAAAAAAATTAATTATTAAAATTAAAAAAAATGTTCATTTTTATTATTATATGTATAAAATTAGTTATAATTTTTAAACTATTTTTCATAAATACGAAAACTGTTAAAAAAATGTTTAAATACTTTATTGCAATATTCTTACTGGTGAGAAAATTATGGCAAATAAATTGTCAATTATAATATTTAGTGGCACGACAGACAAGTTAATGGCTGCCGGAGTATTGTCGCAGGCAGCAGCAGCGTTAGGCAATGATGTAGAAGTATTTGTTACATTTTGGGGATTGCTGAATTTTACTAAGGGAGAAAAGAAGATGTTGTTGCCTAAAGAATTTGAGCATATGGGACCGATGTTTATGCAAAGCATAAAAGAGCATAATGTACCATCATGGTATGATATGTTAAAAGAAGCAAAAGAACTCGGTGCTAAAATATATGCATGCTCAATGACTTGCGACCTGTTTGGAATCAGCAAAGAGCAGCTAGATCCTATAATAGACGATGTGGTAGGAGCAGCTACATTTATTACTGAATCGGAAGGTGCACAGGTACTGTTCATATAGGAGTGATAAAATATGGAAAACAAAATAATAGATGCACGAGGATCAGCATGTCCAGGCCCGATCACAGACCTAGTAAAAGCGTACAGAAACGCGAAGGTTGGAGATGTGTTAGAATTATGGGCTACAGACAAAGGTGTAAGGGCAGATACTGCAGCTTGGGCTAAAAAAACTGGAAATGAGATAGTGAGCGTTACAGAAGACGCAGAAAAAGTGGTAGTTATTATAAAAATAAATAAAAGATAGAAAAATATTCTTTTTTATTTATCTTTTATTTGAAACTGCAAAACCGAAAGAACTATTTATAGTGTAACATATAATGAAAAAATAGGAGTGATAAAATAT
>JAVYRZ010000019.1:2723-22237 GCA_038729465.1 Thermoplasmata archaeon | reverse complement strand
ATGAGCACTATTGTTATTGCACCTAAGATTCTAAATATTCTTGTCATTTTATCGATCATAAAAAATAAAAAAATTAAAGGATTACGATATTTGATAATTTACTACTATATCATAAGATCCTGAGGCAGTTCCAGTTAATAGGAATCCTATGTATAGTGCCGTTCCTTTAGAAATCGTTAAGTGAAAAGTAGTTCCACCAGTCAAAACTTGTGTACCACTTATACTAATTCCTGCTGTACTATTTGTCACGGTCAGTGTCGAAGTGCTTGCATACATAGTTATACCACTAGTAGAAGAAGGAGCATAAAGCGTTACATAAACTGGTGCTGTAGAAATGGTGTCATTATAAATTGACAATACATTAACTAAGGCAGTTTGATAAGATCCCGAGGTGGTATTAATGTAAATTGTTGAACCTGAGCTAATCGCACTTTCTGTGCTTGCACCATTTGCATATATTAAATTCATAGCATTAGCTGCACCGTAATTTGGTCCTGCTGTTAAATAAATATCTGGAGCAACTGACTGTGTACTTGTGGGATATGTGTAGCTAATCACCACTGTTGCAGTCACTAATGCTGGCAACAAAAATGCCAGGATAATACTTATAGCCGCAAATTTTCTGTATTTCCTAAATTGCATAGGTTTATTCACCTAGGGAGGGTATAAATTTTTATTTTATTTAATACTTTTTTTATTACTTTAAAATTATATTATAGTTTAAACTAAGGTTTTTAGTTTAATTTTTTGAAATATTGCAAAACAAATAAAATATTTGCAATCTTTTTGGTATTGGGATATATTAATAATTATTACATAATGATTGATATGAAAGACATGCTTTTAAACGATGATTTAGATACAGTAAATAACATGAAATGCAAAGTATCTGATAATAAAAACTGGCAGTACAGGAATTAACAAAAAAGCAGAAGTAGAGAGAAGTTTAAGATGATAGGGTCTAAAACTTTGAGAATTTAGAAATTTACTATTCAGGCATCGCCATTGCATAGGAAAATTTAATAATGTTTTTAGATATTGCCGATCTATCATTGAAGAGAGGGGCTATATAATGAAAGTAGATATAAAACTAATAAAAAGAGTATTTGAGACAATATGCTTAAAGACAGTAGTAAAATATATCTTAATTGTATCTGTTATTATTTTGCTATTAGTATCAAATATTTCCGTTTATGGTTATGCTGTTCACAAAGAAGATCAAAATAATAACAGTTACTGGTGGAATAGTACATTTAAGTATCGAATACCCATCACAGTAAATGCTCCTAATTGCAAGAATTTGACAGTAACAATTACACTTAACAGCAATAATTTTAACTATGCAGATACCCCCGCTAACGGCACTGGTCTCGCATTTATCTACAATGGCAGTACATTGCCATACTTAATTGATAGCTGGAACTATGGTGGCATATCAAACATTACGATATTTATTCATTCGCAGAGTGCTGGAGAAATATTGATATGGCTTTATTATGATGAGATTGATTATAAACAGTATGATCCAATCTATTATAATAACACAATGTTAAACGAGAATGCATATATTTTTAATGGCACTGTACCGGCTAATGTTTCAGTTAAAGGAGCATATAATTTTGAGAAAGTAATGGATAGTGTAATGATTGGTGATGCTATTTCTTCAAACGGTGGCAAATTAATACTTACTTTTCCTTCATATGAGTACAATGCTATCAGTTTCAATTATTATTCATTATCTAACTTTTATGGTAGCATAACAGTTTATACAAATAAAACGTTATCAAAGATAGGATATTTTACGGGCTTCAAAACGTACTTTTCAAAATTCAACGATTCAGATAATATTTCTATTAAACTAGTTACACCATCCTATGGTTCAGAGATATTTATAGACAATGTTACACTTTATACATTTTCATACATCACGTTAGACTCTTTCGAAAATTCGACAAATATTAAAGTATATGGCAATTTTGGAACAGTTCAGGCTATTAATAGTGAGTATCTAGGAAATGCAATGCAAATGTCACAAGTGTCAGAAACAGCGGATAATGGGATAGTCTATACTTTTTTCAATGCATATGATATTAATAGAGTAGTATTTCAATATAATGTATCAGGATATTTTATAAATGCTGAGCATGCACTATTTGGTTTGAATATTACTTTTTCTGATAAAAAAGTTCTAGAATATATCCTGTTTAATATTAATACTTCGTTAAAATCAAGTAGTAATATAAAGATAATAAATATAACAAATAGGGAAGACAGTTGGTCAATCTTTAATGAAAATGTCTACAATGACAGTAATAATTTCGATAACTACAGTGTTATAAATGTAACATTTTTTATGTCAAGTAGAAGCAATGGATTTATATCATTTACCACTAGCATCGTTGATCTTGGACTATTATATAATACTTCCTCGTTTTTTACATATTCTCCTATAGAAAAGATCCATAAACCAGATATTTACATAGATTATCCTTATTCGGGAGCGACAGAATCAATGCAAATACAGATTTATGGTAGGGCATATGATTCAATTGGTATAAAGGCAGTATATGTATTATGGAACAATAAATCCTATGCTCTGAATCTGACAAGGCATTCGGATAATAATAATGAAACCGTATTCTGGAGCTTTTTACTCACAAATCACTCAACATTACAAAATCAGACATTTAAAATAATAGCTTACAACAATTACAATATTAGCAATGAAAAAAGCATAAATATAACACTTATTCAAACCGGAGTTTCCACAGTACAGATCACTTCAATCAAGAACGGAACGATTATTGCAGGCAGTTTTAATACCAGTATTAGTGGATCATCGTTCAATATAAGAAAACTAGAGTTTCAGATAAACTCTTTTGAATGCCCAATATCCAATGTCAATTCATGGTCCATAACGTTTAATTTCAGTGCTTCTAACAATAGATATCAAAGTGGCTGGTACGCATTGTATATAATAGGCACAGATGAGTATGGTACAGTATATGCATATCGATCTATAAATTATATAAACATAGGTCCAACAATAAAATCAATTTATTTTTCACCGGCATTGATTACAGACCAGAGCAATGTCACTATAAACACAAATATAGTATCTGATTCTCACAATTTGACTGTAATTGCAAAGTTTGGAATAAATTCAACAATCTTGGCAGAGAGCACATTATTAAAATCAAATAATTCTACTACTCTGTTTAGTGCTTCAATCGGTAGTTACTCTGTTGGAACGGTTATATATCTGAGATTAATAGTATCAGATCACATCAGCACAGTATATTCTTCACTGTTAAACCTAACAATTGCAAATTCTTATCCGGTGGGAACGATCAAAGTTTTGGGGCCTAAAGAATTAATAAGTTATGATACCTATATATTCAGAACGGACAAGATTTACAGTTATTCGGGACCCTCTGTGCTCAATAATACGCCATTTTACCTGAATGTAAGTGCAGGATATGCGAAAGATATTATATACTCAAATAACGGATCACTGCAATTCAACTATACAGCGCCTCTAATAATGAGCAAAATGTCAGAAACAATATATATCAACATATCTGCAGTTCATGGATCTGCTACTGGATACTATGAAACAATGGTAAATTATAGCTCTTACCCTGCTGCTCCAGTTAATCTTAGATCTTTACATAAGTATCAGAATTATTCAGAATTTAATATTTTCTGGACAGATCCTATAACACCAGTAAATATTACAGGTGCATTTTACAAGATAGGTTCTGCGCCTGTAAATAATTCTGATTATTCAGGTTATGTTTTTGAGGAAAATATTCACAATTTAACCCTTAACATATCTGCTGGGCCACATACCATATATATTTGGCTTGAAAACAGTCTTGATAAGTATAGCTATCTTGAAAATTCTTCTTGCATTATTATATTTGAAAATACAGCTCCAAAGACTGGATCGGTAATAGTAAATAATGGTTCTAATTACTCACTTTCTCATCAGCTAAACATTTCAATATCTGGATTTTCGGACCGGTATGGCATAGCAAGATATTATTACTCTGTATTTACCACGTTACCAGACAAGTTTAATGTGAGCTACTCTCTTTCATTCACGATAGATGTGCCTGCAGATGGATATTATATAATTGAGGTAATGGCACAGAATTATGCACTAACTAACAGTACTCCGGCATTTACATTCATTACTGTAGACACTGTAAATCCATGTGGCAGATTAATAATTGATAATAATGCTACATACTCCAATTCTACCACTTTGCATCTTGACATTATTGGAATAAACGGTGGATCGCAAATCTCTGCTATGCGTATTAGCCAGAATGCATCATTTTCTGATAGCCCTTGGATTACTTATGCTCAACACTACAATTATACAGTAGAGACGATACAAGAAAATATCACAATATATGTGCAGTTAGAAGCTGCCTCTGGAAGAGTGTCTAGCATATTCTTCAATTCTATAATTCTTGATCTTGCAGCTCCGTTCAATACTAGAGTAGTCATAGATTTTAATTCTAGATACACAAACTCGAATAACTTTACATTACAGATATTTGGAACTGACAATATATCAGGTATTACAGAAATGCGAATCAGCACAGATCCTAATTTTACCGATGTAAAGTGGCTACCATATGAAAGCTATTATATTTATCATGCCACAAATATTTCTGAAGGATTTATATTCATTTATGTACAGCTAAAAGATGCGGCAAACAATACCAGCCCTATATTCTATTCAGACATTGCATATTTGCCTGCCCCGCCAGAAGCTGTAATAGGGGTGAGAGGAAATATGATAAATGGGACTGCATATGTAAACAGCACAAATATATCTCTTATCTTCAATGTATCTGATGGCAATATTCCTATTCAGAGCATGGAAATAAGCAATTATCCAGATATGAACTATTCTACAGGCTGGATCGCTTATCAAAAAATATATTTATGGCATTTGACGCAGGGTGCAGGACTAAAGACAGTGTATGCACAATTTAAGAATGAGTTCGGAAATAGCACAGGTTTGGATTCTATTAAGATATATATGGTGCCACAGATCCAGGAATTTTACGCAAACATTCCGCCAGGATATCAAAATTCCAGCTACTACAACCAGACAAATCTCACCATTTCTGGATATTACGTCGATCCTGCGCCAGTAACTATATTCATTGATAATCACACAGTCATATGTGATGGCAATAGGTTCAAGTATGATCTTCAACTTTACGACGGGATAAATAACATAACAATAAGAATTACTGATGCTGCTAACAATAGCGAGATCATAGAGAAACAGATAATAACCTCTTTTACTGCTCCAGTTATAAATATCTCTGCTATTTCAACATATGTCCAAAACAATGAATATGTGGTGTATAGTTATAATGGTACTGTATTGGTAAGAGGGTATGTAAACAGCACTATCCTCTTAAGTTTTAGCATTGATGGTGGAATTGTGCCCGTAATGAATAATAATAGTTTTATATACATAAAAAATTACAATCAAGGCGTCTATTATCTAAACTTCACAGCTATTGATAAATCAGGAAACATAGCATTTTTAAGTAAGAGAATAGCGGTTATTACAAGTGCACCTGTTATATTGAATTCTACTGTTTCAGAATCCAGTAAAATAAGCATAACCACAAATTACAATCTCTTGAACATAACATGGTATTTGAACAACAAGCCTGTCAAATATGGCACTCTAAATTTTTCGGTACCAAAAAGCAGTAAGACAGAGATAGTTACGGTAGTAGTTTCAGATCCATTAGGCACAACAATGAAAACATGGACTATAAATGCACCTTATACAATCTCAGCATGGGAGATATCTATAATTTTTTTCAGTATAATTTTATTATCAGCGTTGTACATATATGAACATAAAAAAAGAATAGCTATATCCAACAAAAAGAGAGAAATTGACGAAAAGGGTATATCCTCAGAAGTGCTCGATCTGGTTATGGAAATAGTGTCAAAACATCATAGCGACCTGAAAAAGCGTATATTAAGCATCGCGCTGGACAATGGTATAGATTTAATAACATTTAACAATGTGATTGAGCTTTTAGAGTCAGAAAAGAAGATTAAATGCGAAAAGGATGAAAACGGGGATGAGAGAATATACAGGTTATAATAATCATTATCTTAAATTAATACTATAAATGGTGGGTATGCAAAGTTTTATAATTAGCAAATTTGATATACATTCTTTGTGGATAAAAGTACTTTAAAATTATTGAAATATACAATATCTGCTCTATTGATATTTGTATTGATAAGTTATGTTTATCTTTCTTATTTTTCTACCAGTACTTTGTTTTCGTTAGCAGGTTATATATTTATTGTGCTTTTATTTTTTGCTTGGAACCTTGGCGTGATTTTAAATCACATATTTTACATATATAGGAATAGTTCCAGATCTGCAGTATTATCGACATTATTTGTAATAATAGGTGCAATAGTTACATTTGTTACCATCTTATTTCTGGGATTTTCGAGCAGTGTATTAAAAACAACATATTTAACTGCATATTTGTTGGCAATACTTTATTTTGTATATATATATTATAAAAAAGATGAGAAGATTAAGATTAGCGAATTTTTAATTGTAATCTACAACATATTCGGCGTTTTAACGGTAATACCTTGGTACTTTGCAGGATCTGGGATAAGTATATATCCCATGTTTCATGTGCTATTATTTGACAATGCATTATTCCAGCTTTATAATTTTTCAGTATTCTCTCTATATTTTCCACTGTTTTTATTGCCTCCTCTTTTAGTTCCATATAAAATGCCGTTTGAACAAGCATCTAAAAAAAGTGGACTGTTTATATACAGCATTAAAAGGTTTGGATACTTATCTACACGCATGTTTGCCATCTATTTTATAGTATTCATGTTAATATTTATACCCATTGCCAGCAGCGATGTCCAATCACTCAATTCTCTGCCCAATTATGTTAATGATCCTTATACTCAAAACCTGAACATGACTTTCGCGGCAGTAGCGAGTTCTTTTACCGATGTTGCAGTGCCTCCATCAAACTGGGAAACTGAAGTGCAGGAAGAGATAAAGCTGGTAAAAAGTGCAAATATCAGTTACATCAGGTTTGATATAGCCACAGAACTGCTCAATAACAGCGTCGGATTTGCAGATTTATCGACTGCTATATTGTGGTTTGAGCAAAACAACACGAAAATAATACTGGCACCATACGGCAACTTGAGCTGGGCAAATACACATCCTTCACTAAATCAGTTGAACAGCACTATTTTATATGAATCAATGTTTTTAGCAGATATCTACCATCCCAGTTACATGTTTCCGTTTTTCGAACCTAACGGGCAGTTACAGCAGGACTTGGGTAAGGCAGAGCCTACCAGTGTATGGATACCAATGATCTCTTACACTGCAAAAAAGATCCATGAAGAGTCTCCGGTAACGAAAGTGCTAATCGAGGTAGCGGCAAACTCTCAAGGACCGGCACTATTTACGGCTCTTGAAAATGCGACAGTTCCTATCAATGCTGTGGGCATAGATATTTACCCTTTACAGAGATCTGATTTTAATGCGTTTTATACATACTATAACATATCTTTATCAAATCATGTAAGAGAGTTCTGGATTTCGGAGTTTGGGGTTGACTCGCTGCTTTTTGGAGAGAATGCGCAGGCTAACAGTATTGGGTATATGTTATCAATTGCATCAAAGTACAAAGTATCAGGATTCTGCATTTACATGTTAGATGACAATTCTGCAACGCATCTGGGGATTGTATATAATAGCTACACCTTAAAAAAGGCATATAATGCCTATGCATATGCAATAAGCGAAATTTCTGGGGTGTAAACAACCTTCCAAATATCTGGTTTATATATATTATTGCTGTGAAAGGAGTGAATAACAGGTTTCTTGAGATTGATCTCTATTCAAAGAAACAGTAGATGCAAGTTATAGATAAATAATATTTATCGGAAATGTCTGCTGAAAAGCTTATAATTTCATGCTCAAAAATTCGCAGTCTTCCTTGATATTTTTAAAATAATCGCTTTTTTTCACATCTGAAACATGGTAGATTTTCAGATAAAGGTCACTAACAAATTTTAATATTTCTGCGCCCGTGATAGTATCAGATTTTAAAGGCATGGCACCTAGCAACAGTGGCACCCAATCTCCGTTGCCTAGCAATGGGGGCTGATAATAACGAACTGGAAGAATCGTAAACCCTTTATTGTTCCAGAGCTCTGCTTTATCCTGTTCAAATTCTGCAAACAGGTATTTTTCATGCCAATTTCTAGAATCTGCATCTTTTATGAGCGTATCCTTTATCTTTTCTAATAACAGTGATGCATAACCTTTTTTCCGTTCTTCTTTTATTATCGTAATGTACCATCCAATAGCGCCAGAAGGCATGCTGCTAAATGAAGTCATGCCTATTACTCTCTCTGATTTCAGTACTGCAATATGTGATATAATATCATTTCTATCATTATTTAGCATCCATGTGAACACGATTGGATCTATGTAAATCTCCTTTTGCTCTATAAATCCTTCATTATACACCTTAATTAACTCTTTAAAGTCTGGATCGTCGGTGCTATGTATTTCTCTGTATTCGATCATAATGCAGATAAATAATAAATGTTATTTAATAGATTCGAATATCTCTTCTTATATGTCTTTGTTGAACCTCAAACAGGGAGAACAGTATCTATTCGAGAAACTGGGCTTGTCAATACAATCTTCTAAAATCGCAGTTGAAGAACTGCAGAAAATGATAAATAACCATGAACTTACTGATTTTAAAAAAATTGTCGAACTTGAGAATGAGGGAAATGTACTTTCTTACGGTTTATCTTTATGGGTTCTTGATGGAAATATATCTCCTACCGTTCTAAACAGCGTGACGATGTTGATCACTAAAGCGGATGATATACTTGACTATACTAGATACCTGGCCAAAGAGCTATATCGGGCGAGGCAGAGAAAAGACAAAGCATGCATTTGCATGAGTGAGCTAAACGAAATTATTCTGCTTATATTCAAAGCGATGGAAGAGATCTATGATATATTTAATGCAAAGAAGCTAACATTAGAAACAATCAAGAATAAGCGGAAAATCATTGAAAATCTGGAGAATAGAGGCGACGAGATCAAAGAGAAGGCATTTGATATAATCTATGCAAATGAAACAGACTGGTTCTGTTTCAATCATCTTGAGAAATTGATACAGGGATTAGATAATATCCTAGACTCTTGTGAGGATATTGCTGATTTGATACTCCAGTTTTTGGTCGCGGTGAGCTCTTGAACTATCTATTACTAACCTTGATAATCATTATCACCTTTTTAGTCGCTGGAAATAATATGATCATAGCTGCAGGACCTCTGATAGGAAGCAGGATATTGAAAAAAAACAGTGCGATCTTGATCGGTGTGATAGGCGGAGTGGCTGGCTTTGTTTTGCAAGGTGGATATATGATACATATAAAGTCTGCACTGTACTCAAATATGCCTGATCCTATTATTATACTTGGTTTCGAGATCGTTATATTCATGTTTATATTATCTACGATATTCAGATACCCATTGTCTCTTAATATAGTGACCACTTTCGTGTTTTTAGGAGCTTCATTTGCTTTGAGCACGAAGATTAACTATCTATTTTTAACGGCTCTGATACTGTTCTGGATTGCAACTTTTTTTGTAAGCATAGGATTGGTTAAATTATTGATCTTTGATAGAATAAAAGACTTGTGGAACAAGATCTACCTGTTCAAAATCTTGACAGTCATACTTTCATTTTTTGCGGCGTTTGCATGGGGTTCTAATACTCTCGGCTTCATTTACGCAATATCTGGTGATCAGTATTACTATCCTATTTTAATCAGCACCGTAGCTGGTGGTTTTTTGCTCGGGACGGTAACTATTAGGAAAGTGGTAGAATCTTCATATATGCTCAAATACTCAGCTGCTCTAAAAGCGCAGATTGTTCAAACGCTGTTAGTAGAAGCCGCAACTGTTTTTTCATTTCCACTTTCCAGCACCCAGGCACTTTCTTATGGATTATACAGTGTAGGACTGAATAAAAGGCGATTTATAAACTCTAAACCTCTCGTATTTTCAATAGTTTCAATGATTTTGTTTGCGATACTGTCATTTTTAATGTTATTTTTGATTGTACATTTTTTTATTAAATAATCTTCATACTATAATTCAAATTTATAGATATATGGGCAAAATGTTAGAATACTCTAAGATATTTGGATGATATTACTTAATTCTTTGAAGCATTAAAAGCATACATTATGATAAAATAGAAAAACCTATGCCGTAAATGGCAGTTGGATCGTGTTTTAATCTGAGATAGCTTTGTGCAAATCTTTTTAATTTTTTGTATAAAGTAAATACCTTTAATAAATAGATATTATAAAAATACGTGTATTTTGCTATAAAAAATTGAGTGAAAAAATATTATTTATTCAATTGTACCTTACAGTCAAAGGGCGTTAACAAAATTTAAAAACACTTAAATAATATATTAATGTACAATGATTAAAGTAATGTTAATTATTAGGCATAATAGTTTATTATATACAGGCGGTGGTCTCATAGGCGCTGGCATTGGCGTATTTTTAGAAACTGCTGTATTTCCTACATCTTTTATTAATAATTTATTAGGCATGATCATCTTTACACTTTTTTTAGTATCTGGGTTGATCTTAATTTATAGATGGAAAAAGTATAGTGTTCTGTATATTAAAAAAATATAGATATGTAAAAGATAGAATCCAACCTTCAATTTTCGGCATAGAGAAAAACAGAATATATATATACTTTATATATATTTGTTAAATTATTAGATGTCATCCAGAAAAGAGGTTTCGAGGATACTAGCAATATTCGATGAAGTAAAAACTGATCATGGAATTGTATTATTAGTTTATGGTAAAGAAGGATCTGGTAAATCATATATATTAGATGAAGTGATAAAGATCCTTCAAGCTAAAGATGTCATATGCATGAAAGAACGGTTAGGAGAATCAAAACCATTAATATTTTCAAAGATTATAGAGCAGTCAAAGAAGCAATTAAGTTCAATTGCAAATAGTGGGATAGTATCTTTTATGATAAGTAGTGCAGAAGCTTTTTCAAACTCAGAAAAAATTTTTTTAAAGTTAACAGAGTCTTTAACTATTTTAAGCAATGCAAAACCAGTATTTATGGCCTTAGATGACCTAGATGACTGCGAAATATCTTCTCTAAATTTATTTTTAAGAGTTGCGCGATTTATTAATAATAAAGATATTATGTTAGTTGCTACATTAAAAAATATTGTACAAAATACATATTTTGAGAACGCATATAATCTTTTAAAAACAAGTTCAAATTTGGTAGAGCTGAAGATAGAGCCTTTAACTAAAGAAGAAATGAAAGATATGCTAAAAGAGGAGGGATACACCATTCCAAATTATATAGCAGACTATATATATAGGGATAGTGGCGGAGATCCGGCTAGAATATTTCAAGTTTTAAAAGAGGGAGAAAGGAATGGAAACTTAGATGCTGAAAAGGTATGGATAGGGCACTATCCTAAGAATAATGTGGCCGATATATTAGAAGAGGCTAAAAAAAATAGAATAGAAAAGCTTGATTCAGAGCATAGAAAAGTATTAAACAGCATTGCAGTTTTAGATAATAATGCAAAATTTGATGTTTTAATGTACATGACAGATTTTGATGAAATGAAATTATCTGAGCTACTTGATCTCCTGATATACTTTGAAATAATAACAGAAGATCACGAATATTTTAAAATAGTTTCAAATGATCTAAAAAAACATATCTATGAGTCCATACCTTTAGAAGAGAGAAAAGAGATGCATAAAAAGTATGCAGAGTTATTGGAAAGGGATGGTGAAGATATAATTTTACTATCTGACCAATACTATCTTGCGCATATAAATGATAAAGCAGCAAGGTATCTGAAAGATGCAGGATTGATATTAATGAGATTGGAACAGTATGAAACTGCACTTACTGAATTCTTGAAAGCAGAATCAATATCTGATAATAAGGAACCTGAATTGTTAATGTATATAGGAACTTTATATCGTTTTTTAGGGGATTATAAAAAGAGTATTGAATATTTAGAAAACAGTAAAAAATACGCACAATCAGAAAATTTAATGAGCGAGATAGAAATTGAGCTTGCTGACTCTTATACTGCATTCAGAGATTATGATACTGCAATTCAATATTACAAGAAGCTAGAAACTGTTTTAACAGATAAAAAATTGAAAATAAGAGTTTATTTTGGCCTATATAGTATTTCATTGCTGAAAAATGATATCACAAAAGCAAGGCAGTATATAGCAGCTGCTCTAAAAATTGCAGAAGAAATTGAAGATATTAAACTTTTAGCGGACAGTTACAGATATATTGGCAATATAGAATATAAGGTAAATAATATAGATTTGGCCAGAAAAAATTATGAGCAAGCACTTACCATTTACAATAACATCAATAATTTAGAGGGTCTGTCAAAAGTGTACAATAATATAGCAAACATATATGCAGATACTGGATCTTCTGCCACTGCGATCGAGTATTATGAAAAAGCAGCTTACTACACAGATATGTTAGGCGAAGAATCTATGCTTGTCACCATATATTACAACCTTGCAGAGCTAAATTTTCAGGTATCTAAATTACCATTAGCATTAAAATATTTACGAGAGGCCAAAAAGAGTGCAGAAATTATGAGCAATGCACAAGTGTTATCATTATCATATAGGTTATTTGGGTCGTATTATACATTAAGAGGAGAGTTTGAAGAAGCTATAAGCAATTATAAAAAATCTGCAGAGATATCTGATAAAATAGGAGATAAATATTCATTTTACGAAATGCAGTATGAAATACAACTTATCTACATTTTGATGAATGGCAAAGTAGATAAAAGAGAAATTAAAAAAATAAATGAACTAATTAAAAGTACAATACCTGAAAAAGCAGAGATTGAAATTTTAGAAACTGATACATTCATTCGCTTTTTAGAAAATGACCTTAAAAACAGTTTAAAAAGCAGTAAAAAAATTGAGGATAAATCAAAAACCAATATAGATTTGCTCTGGTCATTAACATACCAATTTTCCTCTGAATTATTTGCGGGAAATGACGCAAGATGTGTTAGAATATTTGATAAGATTGATAATTTGAGTAGATTATCAGGGCTGGATATAATAGATACCAAAAAAATTAAAGTGTGTGCAACATATCTAAAAGACAGAGATAAAGCATTATTAATGTTCAGGGACGTGGATAATTTTTTAGATTTATACAGCCTAAAATTTGAGAAAGGTAAATTATATATGTGGTATGGATTTTTAAAATTGAAATATGAGCATGATGATAGCTATCTTATAAGAGCAAAGAGTATTTTTGATGACATCAAAGCAAAAGCATATTTTTCAATGGCAGATCACTATTTAAAGGATCAAAATCTATATCCGAAATAGATAAATACTACTTCATTATTAGGTAGTTTTACCCAATTGCGAACTAATCGGTTAATATCATGAGAATGCAATTAGATGCAAGCTATGAGTGATATAAATTTCCAGGTTCGCGTACAGAGATGGAGATTTAAGAAAAACTAAGGAGCTCTTAGATCTGACAAGAAATGACAAGAGTGAAACTTGAGGCCTGACATATTCCCTAACATTAATTGATTAAAAGCAACACCGGTTGATCCTGCCGGAGGCTACTGCTATCGGGTTTCGACTAAGCCATGCGAGTCACGGGGTCGCAAGACACCGGCATACGGCTCAGTAACACGTGGATAATCTACCCTTGGGTGGAGAATAACCTCGGGAAACTGAGGCTAATGAGCCATAGACATTCTATGAATGAATGCTTGAATGTTGAAAGCGCAAAGCGCCCAAGGATGAGTCTGCGGCCTATCATGGTTGTAGGCGGTGTAACGGACCACCTAGCCTATGACGGGTACGGGCACTGAGAGGTGGAGCCCGGAGATGGACTCTGAGACACGAGTCCAGGCCCTACGGGGCGCAGCAGGCGCGAAAACTACGCACTGCGCGAAAGCGCGACGTGGGAAACCCGAGTGCCTTTTCTTTTTTGAAAAGGCTTTTCTCAAGCCTAAAAAGCTTGGGGAATAAGAGCTGGGCAAGACGGGTGCCAGCCGCCGCGGTAATACCCGCAGCTCGAGTGGTAGCCGCTATTATTGAGCCTAAAGCGTTTGTAGCCGGCTTTGTAAATCCTTGGGTAAATCGAGTCGCTTAACGGTTCGAATTTCAGGGAGACTGCAAGGCTAGAGACCGGGAGAGGTCAGAGGTACTTTCGAGGTAGGAGTAAAATCCCGTAATCCCGAAGGGACCACCTGTGGCGAAGGCGTCTGACTAGAACGGCTCTGACGGTGAGGAACGAAGGCTAGGGGAGCAAACCGGATTAGATACCCGGGTAGTCCTAGCTGTAAACTCTGCCCGCTTGGTGTGGCTTGTTCTTCGTGAGCATGCTGTGCCGGAGCGAAGGTGTTAAGCGGGCCGCTTGGGGAGTACGGCCGCAAGGTTGAAACTTAAAGGAATTGGCGGGAGAGCACCGCAACGGGAGGATGCGTGCGGTTTAATTGGATTCAACGCCGGAAAACTCACCTGAGGCGACCAGCATATGTGAGTCAGACTGACGATCTTACTCGAAAAAGTAGCTGGAGAGGTGGTGCATGGCCATCGTCAGCTCGTACCGTAGGGCATTCACTTAAGTGTGATAACGAGCGAGACCCCCGTCCTTATTTGCTAATTCATCTCAGCGATGGGTGCACAATAAGGAGACCGCTTTCGCTAAGAAAGAGGAAGGAGGGGTCGACGGTAGGTCAGTATGCCCCGAATCCTTAGGGCTACACGCGCGCTACAAAGGACAGGACAATGGGTTTCGACTTCGAAAGAAGAAGGTAATCCCGAAACCTGTTCATAGTTCGGATTGAGGGCTGTAACTCGCCCTCATGAAGCTGGATTCCGTAGTAATCGCGGTTCAACAGCCCGCGGTGAATATGCCCCTGCTCTTTGCACACACCGCCTGTCAAACCATCCGAGTTAGTTTTAGATGAGCGATTATCCTATGGGTAATTTCGAATCTAAGGTTGGCGAGGAGGGTTAAGTCATAACAAGGTATCCGTAGGGGAACCTGCGGATGGATCACCTCCTTTGAATAAAATCAGGTCTCAAGCACTAAACAAGTCATTTCTTATCATAATTTTTTAATATTTAATATAATTATAGTAAATTGTTATGTATGCTTTGTTAATAATAGACATGATCAACGATTTTGTCTATTTGAAATTTGGAAACAAGCGCGTGCAGAGTATAATTCCAAGTATTTTAAAGCTTAGGAATATTGCGTATAACGAAGGGTGGAAAGTGATATATTTGCAGGATTGTCATAGTATTACTGATCCTGAGATTAAAGTGTGGGGTAAGCATGCAATGGAAGGCACTAGCGGCTCTGAGATAATAAAAGAGCTTAGCCCAGGAAAAGAGGATATTGTTATTAAAAAGAACAGTTACAATGGTTTTTTTAACACGGATCTTGATAAGGTATTGAGATCTAATAGCATAAAAAAGATAATATTTGCTGGTGTAGCTACAGATATTTGTGTTTTAAACACTGTTGCGAATGCGTTTTATCTTGGCTACGAAACGGTAATATGCAAGGAATGTACCGAAAGCATAGATGAAAAATCAAAGGATTTTGGATTGGAATACATGCAAAAAAACTATGGCACGAAAACAGTTGATTTAAATAATATTGGAGTGATATAGAATATGAGATTTTATGTGGCGGATGAAAAAGATATACTTGATGGAAACACTACGGACATATATTTTATCAGAACCAGGCAGATCCTGGAAGAAGAACACATACATAAGAAAGTAGTGGCTGAAGTGACCATTCAGAATGCCCAGTACCCGTGGCTCGTATTTGCGGGAATAGAGGAGGTTGCAAGGCTTATGGAGGGGCATAATATAGATATTTATTCATTGCCAGAAGGCACTATATTTCGTGAATCAAGCTCAAACAAGATACCAGTTCCTGTAATGATCATAGAGGGCGATTACAACGAATTTTCAATATTTGAGACTGCAATACTTGGCTTGATATGCCAGTCTTCCGGCATAGCTACCAAAACTGCAAGATTCAAGTATCGTATCGGCACGAAAAACCTGATCTCATTTGGAGTAAGAAGAATGCATCCTATTCTAGCACCCATGATAGACCACTATGCGTTCATAGGCGGCTGCGATGCAGTCTCAAGTGTGATAGGTGCAAAGATGCTACATATAGAGCCAACCGGAACCATGCCCCACGCATTGATACTGACTGTGGGAGAAAAAGAAGCATGGGAAAAATTTGACGAGAACATATCTAAAGATGTGATGCGCATAGCTTTGATAGACACATTTGGGGATGAAAAGTGGAGTGCAATACATGCTGCTGAGACAATCAAGGACCTGGCTGGCGTAAGGCTTGACACACCAAGATCTAGGAAAGGAGATCTGTCAAAGATAGTCAGAGAAGTGAGATGGGAACTTGACATACGTGGCTATAAAAATATAAAGATCTATGTTTCCGGTGGAATAAGTGAAGATGACATTAAGCCCCTTTTAGAGGCTGGAGTGGACGGATTTGGAATCGGCACATCAATATCTAGTGCGCAGACCGTGGACTTTTCTATGGACATAGTATCGGTGGATGGCGAGCCTTTAGCAAAAAAAGGAAAATATGGCGGGAAGAAAGAAGTGTACAGATGTGAGAGTTGTTTGGAATACAAGGTATTAAAGGAAGGAGCCAAAGCAAACGATTGCAGCTGTGGCGGTAAGATGAAAAATGCAATGGTACCGGTTTTAAAAAATGGTAAGATCGTATATAACTTCAAAGACGCAACAAAAGTAAGAGAATATGTTTTAGAGCAACTTAAAAAAGTCACTTTATAAGTTTTATGCTCCTCTTTTCTCTTTCGCTTTTGGCCTAAGATGTGTATAACCGCATCTTCTACATCTAGTTGCGCTCATTGGATTTTTAGCGTAACAGTTCATGCATATTTTTTTATTCAGTTTTCTAACTACTGCTTCATGAAAGGTCATATTAAACAGGTCAACCCAATATATTACTACTATATAATTTTTTTTAATCAGCTCATCATTTTACAAATGTAAAGAAAAAGTGATTTGAATATTGTAGGCATATCTGTATTGAGATGATATCCATGACAAATAGTTATGAAAAACATATGAAAATGTTGATATTCGGAATAGTTTCTATAGTTGCAGTGATAGTGGTGTTAATGGTGCTCTCAACACTTTTTTATGGTAACTATGGTTATTATAACGGCTATTATGGAATGGACATGATGTTCGGTCCAGGTATATGGATGATGGTCTTTGGCTTGATATTTGTAGCGCTTATTATAGGTATCGTTATCTGGGCCATATACGGTGTCTCGGAAGAACAGAATCATGATAGGCAATCCGCTTTGGACATCCTCGAGAAAAGATATGCGCGAGGAGAGATAAGTAGGGATGAGTATCTAAAGACGAGAGAAGATTTGAAAAAGTATTAAAATTTCACAAAACAAAAAAGTTTAATAATTATAATGTAGATAAACAACAGAGGCGAAAAAATATGGAAACTATACAAGAACTATTAGAAATGGCGATCAGGGCAGAGATAGATTCTGAGAAGATATATTCAGATCTATCAAAAATCGTTAAGAATTATCTATTAAAAGAGAAATTTGAATTTTTGGCGAAAGAGGAAAATGGGCATAAGAAGATGCTAGAGCACATATTTAGCATTAAGTATCCGAACAAAGAACCAGAGATACCAGACAGCACAAAGGTGCCATTGCCACACATTGTAATAAAGGAAAAAGAGCCGCTCTCGGATATATTTACTCAGGCAATGGACGCAGAAGAGAAGACATCCAAGTTTTATACAGATCTCTCAAAAAGGATGAAAGGGGAAGAGTCCAATATCCTAAGCTATATGAGCAATGTTGAAATGTCACATTATTATCTATTAAAAAGTGAACGAGAACTGCTATTAAACTTCGAAAACTATGATCAATATTCTGAAATGATGCATATTGGTCCATAATATTTTATTTTTTAAATTATTTCATCATTTTTAGAAAACTATTTATTTCGAATGCTATTAATCTATTAACAGGTGATATTATGGGCGAGATTGAAGAAATGTTAGAAATGGCGATCAGGGCAGAAATAGATTCCGAGAAAATATATCTGCAGGTATCGCAGATGGCTAAAAATAAGCTATTGAAAGAGAAACTGGAGTTCTTAGCAAAAGAGGAAGGTAAACATAAAGAGCTCTTAGAAAATATATTTCACATAAAGTTTCAGGATAGAGAGCTGGAAATTCCACCTAGCACGAAGGTACCATTACCACAGATAGAGATACACAAAAATGAGCCATTATATGATATATTAATACAGGCTATGGATGCGGAAGAAAAAACTGCAATATTCTACCAGGATCTGGCTAAAAAACTAAAAGATGGCGAAGCTGCAAGCTTAATGCAATATTTAAGCTCTGTTGAAAGGTCACATTACTATTTGTTAGAAAGCGAGAAAGAGCTATTGATGCAGATGGAAAAATACAGTGGCAATTACAAATATTATAGCCTTAATCCCTAAATTCTTTTGAAGTCTCTGTGAATCCACTCTTTCACAACTTTTCCACTATATTTTATCGTTCCTTTAATGTCACGAGAGCTCCCATCTGCATGATTTGCATTTTTTAACATACCCTCAATTGAAAGATTCTCGAGCTCTAAATATACCCTGCCAAGCTCTTCCAGATAATGAGCATCGCTTCCTGCTGAAACCGGAAGATTCAGAGACTTGGCCAAAATCTCAGATCGTTTATTGTTGTGAGTCAGACATCTGCCATTCATAATCTCTATCAGATCAAATTTGTTCGCCCTTACATTTTTCTCTTTTAATCCTGTAATGTATCTGTATGGGTGCACTGCCACGGCGATTCCACCACTTTCATGTATTTTTATGATAGTCTCTTCTACACTCATATCCTTCGGAATATTACCTTTGACCCACAATCCTATCACATGGCCACTTAAGGTAGATACTTCAATGCCCGGAATAATCATTATCTCTTTTTCGTCCTTTACGGTTTCGTATGCGCCAAAACTGTTATGATCAGTGATTGCAAAGCCAGCCAGCCCAATCTTTTTTGCGTATTTTATAAGATCCTTAGGTTCTGTGGAAGAATCTGGCGAGTATTTAGAATGCACATGAAAATCCACCCTCATCTAACTTTTCCTCCGAGCTTAATGTCACGGTCTAATGTTACAAGATGATCTTTTATGTGAAGTATCATGGGCCTATTTCTGTCAAAAAACAGGATGCAATATTTTCCAAGCCAATCTTTAGGC